>JBFXKR010000141.1:0-5511 GCA_050173595.1 Candidatus Berkiella sp. | reverse complement strand
TCACAGAACTAGCTGCCCCACAATGCGCCAAGATAGCAAAAGGAGGCATTGCTCATCAAGGTATAGTTGCCATGCGACTTGGCTAGCAAGGGATACCAGTTATCGCTGAAACCTCAGCCATTGCCCAACATTTATTACTGATGCAAGAAACCAATGTACGAGGTCATTTTACTTGCCTTTCTAGTTTTGAGGGTATTAAACAAATTAGAGAAGCCAAGCAAGCTGGGCTTAACATTAGCGCTGATACCGCCATGCATCAGCTGCATTTAAGTGAAATGGATCTGATTGACTTTAACGCCAACTGCCATCTTTACCCACCATTGCGATCGTTGCGAGACAAAGAAGCCCTACTGCAAGCAATTGATGATGGCACCATTGATGCACTTTGCTCTGATCACCGCCCTTTGGATAAAATAGCGAAACTTGCTCCTTTTGGCGAGTCTGTTCCGGGCTTATCCGCCATCGATACTTTCTTGGCCTTAGGGTTACATTTAGTTGAGCAAAAAAAATGTGATCTACATGCATTGCTTGGCGCAATGACTTATCGTGCAGCCCAACTTTTTGGTTTACCAGGCGGTACTTTATCAAAAGGCGCCGATGCAGATGTTTGTATTGTTGATCCCCATCAATATTGGACAGTGCAAGAAAGCACCATGCAAAGTAAAGGTAAAAACACGCCTTTTAAAGGATGGCAGCTACCCGGCATTGTCACACATACCTTACTTAAAGGTAACATTGTTCATAAGACTTCAGATGCAATGTGAATTTTCAAGCACGGCGTTGCATAATGGTTATTACCAAATAACTATTCATGCGCCAGATTTGGCTCAACAGGCAGAGCCAGGGCATTTTATTAGTATCGATGAAAAATTTAACTGTTATCTTTTGGGCGCATCAATAGATCTTAACATTATTGCCACGCCACGCCTTGCAACCTATCTTGAACATAAACGCCATATTGGTTTATCAGCATTACAAGGGCAAGCACTTAAAAAACCTGAAAAAGATATTTTTTATGTATTATCAGCGCAAGATGATGCATTAAGTCTTATTATTTTTTATTTAAAACGATATCGCCAATATTTCAAAGGTCTTGTGATCTTGGGCACGTCTTCTTCTTTTGCCTTTGCCCCATGTCCTTCACGCCTAGTGATACCTGGATTTCCCGCCGATGTGATTGGCGCCCTTCCTTTATTTGAAGATTGGGGCATACCCAGTCGCTTAGCAAGCCTAAATGAACTACCTGGCGCTTATCACAGCGATGCAAGGTCCCTTTGTGAACTGTGGCTCGCCAACACCAAGCAGACCACTGCACAAACCCTTCATTTCTCAGGATGTGAACATCAACCAGACAAAAAGTTAGCAATGCTATAGTATTTGCTCATGCATAGTGCAATGGCAATTTTATATTACATTCAAGATGGAAAAACTTGGTTGATTTTATTGAATAATTACAGTAGCTTTAGCCCACCTTAAAAAAAATCATAGTGTGCTCGTGTGACAAAACCATTTATTCATTATAATGAATCTCAGCTAGCTTTTCATAATCGCATGCTTAGGCTGACAAGAGATAACTTTGGCCAAATCCTTATCCCTGCATCTTTAGCCATCACGAATCAAATACCTGGGCCTGGAAAGGAAATTGCACAAATTATCGATGATTTTGAACATGTGCTTAAGCTCCCTATTATTGAATGTAACCTTTTGAAATATACGCCAAGGCAAACTGAGGAAGCAGCCAACAATGCGGCATCACCAATATTTAGGGCGCTTTGGAACATCGGCCACAATAGCAACTTAACGCAGCAACAACTCAAAGCGCAGTTTTATGCAAATTTGAATATGCGTTATTTACATTGTTTAACTTTAAGCGGTTATCTGATGACTGCACTGCTGCAAGATAATACATTCAGAGAGCGCAATTCAAATGTATTTCATCAAGCATTAAGTTACTTCACTTTGTTTTCTTGTGTTAACGCTTATAATTTATTACTTTATTATATTGAAAATAATATGGAAGGAGTTCAAAGTTTAATAAATAGTATTCATAAATGGCATTATCTACTTGAAACTTTACATCTTGAATCTATTACCGATCCGGATTTTGTGAGTCTGCATCAACAGTTTTTCAGAAAATTCCAAAGTCTTTTAACTCAACTCCCTAAGGCAAAAAATGACACGAATTTATCAGTTGCTGATTTAGGAGCGCATGTTTTAGCCAAAACGCGCAAAGCGCAAGAGCTTGGCGAACCTTTCGATGGCAAAATTATTATTCATGTTGATTCCCAATATAGTCAAACATCAGATATTGAATCCGTTGCAAAATTATCAAGGGCTATTTTATCACTGTCATCAGCTGATACCTCAGCACGAAAGCAGTTTCTTTTTTATCCAGCATCGCATACTCAACGGGTTGAAGTTGTGGATGCCCAATGGGACTTGGCTGAACGCTGCTTTAAAATTATACAACTTCACTCATCAAGCAGCAGCTCACAACATCGGTTATTATCACAGCTCATTAAACAATTAGATGACGCGCATGTTCAATATCGTATTATCGCTTGTCAAACGAATTTGCAACCTTTTACCCTTTCATCAACATCTGTGTTTGCTTATGCTTTAAGTGGTATCGTTTCACATTTATCTTACGATACGCTTATTGCAAATAATAGATTTCATTGTGAGCAACCCATGTTTATGCGACCCACCGCTTCTGAGCGTATTGCCTTAGAGAGACTGAATGTACAATGGATTACACTTGGTGCACTCGGCAAAAAAGCTGTGATGATGACAAATACCCAAACGCCTCAGGCACATCAACAGATGCTTGCACAGCTAGCTCGAACTCTCCCAGATAGAGTATCACCTGCAAGCGTATTTGATAACTTTCGCCTAAAACATGGGTTCGCACCTCATACGAATGAAGGCAAACCTCAAACATACCATGAAAGTTTGTATCAAAGATTACAACTACGCTCACAAAATGCAAACTATGATATTGACGCCCTAAAAGCCACACTAAAAACAGAAGATAACGGACAAGCATTGCGTCGTGCCGTCGATTTTAAGCCTATCGATGAATTTGAAGCACTTCTTAAAGCATTTAAAGATCTCTCATTGGTTAATGAGGATGAAGATACATTGGTTGTTAACGCCCAAGATAGCACTCCTGGAAAAAAGTTCACGCCCTTGCACCTTGCTTTACGTGCTGATAAAGCCTCGCGTGCAGTGCGATTAATTCGTGCTGGCGCAAGTGTTGATATTCAAGATGACACTCAAGCAAAAGAAACACCGAAGGACATTTACCAAAAAGCGCCAAATGACTCAAAAGTGAAACGTAACAAATTACTAAGCGGCTTTTTACAACGTTAACAAGATGGTGACTTGTTGAATTAAGTTACTAAGTGCCCCCTCCAGGTGGCGTGGGTAGTTGTTCTTCGTTGGGCAAATCGATAATATTGAGATCTCTTAGCAAATTATTGGTCAGATGCATTGCCTCAATTTGCAAAACGGACATCGGGCCCAGGGGATTGGTACCTTCATCAATTTGATTGATCCATTTTTGTTTTTCTCTAAAAGCATGCAGATTTTCTAAGTAATCTAAAACATCGCTGGTATTAAACGTAGGCTCATCACAATGCTGTATGATGCGCTTTGTTTCTAAAATAAACTTCTCGCATAGCTCAATTTGCGGCCTTATCCATTCATGTGTTTTATTTTGTAACGTTGGGCTGATTTTTCTTTGGAAGGCTTTTTCTTTTACTCTATACATCATCAATAGCTGCTCAATATTAGGGATTTTGCTGTTTAACGCCAATTTATAGTTTTGGGCTACTTTAGCGTGATAATCGATAGGGATATTTTCTAGTGCTGCGACAGAATCAACTTCATCCACCATATTGCCTCCTTAAAATAGCGTGATAGCCCCATTTATCGAAAGCCCTACATTTGCAGCATTACCAACTAATACCATAAATTTTTCTTTAAGTGCTTTATGGTGTATTGTTAATTCCTCGCCTTCTAAACCAATCATATACCACCTACCTTTAATGATGCTTTTATTGCTCAATGCAAATTTATACTTTATTTTTGTCTCTATCTGGCTTACTTTCAGTTTCTCCTGGCTTCTTAACCGTATCTTGAAGTCCCGCACTTGGACTAGTATTTGGCTCAGACGGGTGTCGTGGCAATCCGCTTTGCGGTGTAATATAGGGGGCTGACAACTTAGCTGCAGGACGTTTATCCGCGCTGTCACTCACAACAGGCATCACGGTATTTTGCTTTGGTTTCCTTGCTTCAATATCTTTTACACGAACAGCATCTGTCGCATCTACTGTCAGCATGCCGGTATAAAAACGCTCCCATCGTTGTGCAGCATCCGTCAGTTTATTTGAAAAGAACCTTGTTTTGCCTTTTTTGGTGGCGGCTTCTTCTCTAAGTGAGTGCAATGCAGTTAAATCAACACAAAAACCAGCATTTTGAAGTTCTTGTGCATTTTTTGCTGTTTCTTCTAAATTGACTTCTGTTCTTTTAAAAAAGAAAAAGCGCGTTTTTTGTTGCATGATTGGGTGAATGCTCACTTTTTCTGGTTTATTTTTAGCATTACATTCTTGTAAAAAGGCCTTATTAACCTGATTGGCTTCAACCGTAGTTGAAACACTAAAGCCAAGCTCCATCGCTAAAGTAAGATTGCGAATCACAGCCTGGCCATGAAAGCCTGAAACGGTAAGGGAAGCTGACTGATTCTTGGCATAATTTTGTAGTATTGCTTTTTGCTCCTGCAAAAGTACCGGCATATAGCCATACGTCATACAGTGTTGTACTCGCTCAAACAATATTTTCGGATCATTTCCCTCGACTTTTACACCTAGCGGTACTTCCATTTTTTGATGAATACGATTCACAATGTCTGGCTTAAATCCTTGATTCAGCGCATTTTCAAATATTTCTTTGACATGGATAGGATTCTCTGCTTGGATATTGAGCGGTGTTTGCGGTACTACTGGAACAGTCAATTTCGCATTTAGGCCTATTTGCGCTAATGCTTGTGCTTGTGCTATTTGGTCTTGCTCGGATAAATTCCTTAAATCAATTAAAGTAGCATGTTCTTTTTTGGCAACATGTGCTCGCATCGCATCCTGATTAACCTCTGTTTTCATACCGAGTTGACCTAACAACACTTTACAAATAATAAAGTCTTGCGCAATGTTGCCGCTATCAAGTTTAATTGGCGCTAGATGCTCATGCATTTTAAGGCTGTCTTTGATTTTTTTAACATCACGAGGTAATACAGGTAAAATGCCAAGCTCAATCAGGTTGCGAATCATTAAGGCCGGCTCATGATTATCTCCCACCTCAACGGCACAATCTTGTAATCCTTACGTATTTTGTGCGATATAATCCTTTAATTCCTCTTTTGCTTTATCATCAAGCATAACCAGCAGCCCTTGGCTAGTTGCCACTGTCACTCGTCTGAGCACTTCTTCTCCATTCATTAGGAGATTGCTAACT
>JBFXKR010000140.1:0-5564 GCA_050173595.1 Candidatus Berkiella sp. | reverse complement strand
AATTGGTATCTTGAATAAGATCTTGATGCAGCGGGATATTGGTTTTAATACCGTCAATGACCACTTCACTGAGCGCATTACGCATCCGTCTGATGGCATCATGGCGATTGTTGCCAAAAGAAATGATTTTCGCAATCAGCGAATCATAATTGGGTGGTACCTGATAAGAACTATAAATATGTGAATCAATACGGATCCCAGGTCCGCCAGGCGGATGATACCAAGTGATTTTACCCGGGCAGGGGATAAAAGTTTTAGGATCTTCAGCATTGATGCGACATTCAATCGCATGTCCTTGAATGCGAACATCTTCTTGGCGAATAGTGAGCTTTTCACCACTGGCAATTTTTAATTGCTCTTTAACAATATCAATGCCGGTGATCATCTCAGTAATAGGATGCTCTACTTGAACGCGGGTGTTCATTTCAATAAAGTAAAACTCACCATCTTGATACAAAAATTCAAAGGTGCCAGCACCACGGTAGTTAATGCGAATGCAAGCATCAACACATACTTTACCAATTTGTTGTCTTTGTGCTTCGGTGATCCCAGGCGCAGGCGCTTCTTCTAACACCTTTTGGTGACGTCGTTGCATTGAGCAATCACGTTCACCTAAATGAATAGCATTCCCTTGGCCATCGGCAAGCACTTGAATTTCGATGTGTCTTGGTTTTTCTAAATACTTTTCCATATAGACCATGGAGTTATTGAAAGCGGTATTGGCTTCTGTGCGGGTGAGTGAAATCGCATTTAATAATGAGGCTTCACTATGCACCACACGCATACCGCGCCCACCACCGCCACCGGCGGCTTTAATGATGACTGGATAACCAATTTCTTTGGCAATTTTTAAATTTTGCTTATCATCATCACCTAATGGACCATCTGATCCGGGCACACAAGGTACACCGGCTTCCTTCATTGCTTTAATGGCAGACACTTTGTCTCCCATTAAGCGGATAGTTTCGGGCAATGGTCCAATAAAAATAAAACCACTTTCTTGTACGCGCTCAGCAAAATCAGCATTTTCTGCTAAAAAGCCATAGCCGGGGTGAATGGCAACCGCGTCGGTTATTTCTGCAGCCGTAATAATCGCGGGAATATTTAAATAACTCGCAGGTGATGGCGCAGGTCCAATACAAATCGCTTCATCAGCTAGGCGAACTGGCAATAGATCTCTATCAACGGTGGAATAAACCGCAACCGTTTTAATACCAAGCTCATGACAAGCACGTAAAATACGTAAGGCAATTTCGCCTCTGTTGGCAATGACAACCTTATCTAGCATGTAACACCTACTTAATCACAAAGAGGGGTTGGCCAAATTCTACTGGTTGACCATTTTCAACCAAGATAGCCGTCACAGTCCCAGCTTTGTCTGCTTCAATTTGGTTTAACATTTTCATTGCTTCAACGATACAGAGCGTATCACCCGCCTTAACAGAGGCACCGATTTCAACAAAAGGCGCTTGATCGGGTGCTGGCGCGCGATACATCGTTCCAACCATGGGAGAGGTAACAATATGACCTTCGGGCAACGCAGGCGTCGCGGCTGGGGTTTCATTACTGTTTGTTGAGACCGTCACTGAAGAAGTAGAATGCGTCAAAGGTGGTGGTGCAGACATCACAAATTGTGTGGCAGCACTTTCCATTTTACGGCTAATTCGCACCGATTCTTCACCTTCACGGATCTCAATCTCTGCAATGCCAGATTCTTCTAATACTTCAATCAATTTTTTAATCTTTCGAATATCCATCGTTAAACTCAAATTAGTTAAAAATTAGGAAATATGTTCAAGTGCGCAGGTTAGCGCTGCATAGTAACCCTGAGGGCCAAAGCCACTGACAACACCTTGCGAAATGTCTGACAAGTAACTTAAATGTCTAAAGGTTTCACGTGCATGAATGTTGCTCAAGTGAACCTCATAAAAAGGCAAACCAACCGCTAAAAAGGCATCTCTGATGGCAATGCTGGTATGGGTGAGTGCGGCTGGATTGATAATAATGGCATCCACTTTGTGCTTTTTGGCGGCTTGGATCTTATCGATAATTTCATGCTCAGCATTGGACTGAAAGCACTCAAGATCGTGGCCCTTGGCTAATCGCTTTAGTTGCTGATCAATCGCTTTAAGTGTCACTTTGCCGTAGATGCTTTGTTCTCGGGTCCCGAGCAGGTTTAAGTTTGGTCCGTGAATAACTAATATTTTTGCCATTGTTGTCACTCAAGTGGTTATTGCCGGCATTGTGGACGATATTCAATGGGTTGTCTATTAGATAATAGCAAATTAATGAAAGATAGTAGCCGATAGCACCAAGATTGCGACTTTTCGCACCAATTTGTCTGTTTTTAACGAAGTTAAGGGAAAATGGTGAGTATTTGCTATTCAAAAGCCGCCAAAACGCAAAGATCGCAGCAAGATCGCGAATTTTGACAACATTTACTTATCTTTTCGCTCCAAATCACATAATTACTTTAATAGAGCGATTATTTCAATCTTTTGCAAAGATAACGTATTTTAGCCAATTATAATATGGCTTTAACAAAAGATAACGAAAGTTATCGTATTTTAGCGTAACTTCCTTGTGTGGGGTTATATTCAAGAGCGCTACAGCTAGCGCCGCTTTGACGTAAAAATCAGATTCAGCAAGATTGCGAAAGATAACCGAAGATAAGGGAAAATGCCAGCTAGATAATGTCTTTTATTGAAAGATATCGAATTTTATTGAATTTTAGGTCCAGCCAGAAGCTAAAAACAAGATCGTGAATTTTAGCAGCAAGTTTGCAACAAATGGCTTCAGTTTCCCAATTTTACCCTCAATCTTGGCTTATTTGTGCTAGCTGCGCTAGAAATTGCTTTTTAGACACTTCGCCAATGATTCGGTATTTTGTTAACTCGCTAGCGTTTGGGCTGAAGAATAATACAGCGGGAGGGCCAATCAGATCAAACTTCTTTAGTAAAGATTCGGCTTCGCTGTTAAAAGTGGTGACATTAACCCGAATCAGCTCCCAATTTTTTAATTGGTCTAATACGGCTTGGTCCTCAAAAACCTCATGCTCCATATGTCGGCAGGCAACACACCAATCAGCATAAAAATCCACTAAGGCCGGTTTGTTCGCAACCCTTGCTTTTTCCAATAAGTTTTCCAACTCATCTTTTGTGGTGACGGTTTGAAATTTATCTGTACTTTGCTGGGTATGCCCAGTAAGGAAAGAGAAGACTTGTAAAGGTTCTTTATAGCCTTGAAAAGCGCCCCAAAAAAAGAAGAGAGCGACAACCACAAATAGCATCCCCAAACGGGCACTGATGCTTGCGCTTTTTTTGAAGGTGTTCATGCACCATGCAATAAACAAGCTCAATAAACCCCATAACACTAATATCCAGGCTTGTTGATAAAATCGACTTAACATCCAAATGCTTAAGCCAAACATGATGATGGCAAAGACTTGATTGACATGATGCATCCAAGCACCTGAGCGCGGTAAAAATTTTCCGCCCAAGGTGCCTATACCCAATAAAATAGTCCCCATACCCAAACCCATGGCAAGCAATGCACTACCACCAAGCAGCACGTTACCACTATGAGAGATATAACCTAAGGCAAAAATTAAAGCAGGCGTGACACAAGGAGATGAGATAAGTGTTGCTAACACGCCCATTATCGCAGCGCCAATATAAGTGCCACTTTCTTGTTTGGCATGTAGCGCATGCAAAATATCTTTAAGTCGAAAGTGCGCAGGCATGTTGATACGAATAATACCCAGTTGCATCAAACCAAGCAGTGCAAACAAGACCGAAAAAGAAATAATAATCGCAGGATGCTGTAAGCTTGCTTGTAAATTTTTACCTAATGTTGCTGCAATAATGCCTGCAAGGGCATAACTAAAAGCCATGCTTAATACATAGCAAAGTGATAACCAAAAGGCTTTTTTAGTATTAAGATGCGATTGGCCAACAATAATACCCGCTAAAATCGGGATCATAGGCCATACACATGGGGTAAAAGTTAACAACAAACCAAACAAATAAAAGGTACCTATCGAAGATAAATAGCCAAATGCAGTGGTCGGCGCTGCTGCTAAGTGTGATACGTCATCTAAAATGATAGGACTATCATGATCTTTTGAATGCGCATCAGCAATATGTTTTGTGGTGCTGATGTTAATGGCTTGAAGTTGATGGTTGCTAATTGTTAATTCAAAATATTTTTCAACAGGCGGATAGCAAAATCCTGATTTGGCACAACCTTGGTAGGCGACAGTTAACATGGCTGTGCTTTGGTTTTCTTTTTTGAGAATTTCACTGAGATTCAGATCAACGTCAAGCATTTGCTGATAGGTTATTTGTTTACCAAAGGTAGGATCGTCAATAACAATTCCCTCTGGAAAATCATTAACCGGTAGTTGCTGGTTTTGATTATCGATAGTGATGTTAAATTGAATACTATTTTGATAAAGATAACAGCTTGGCGCAATCTGCCAGTTGGCTTTTAATATATTGTCTTGATGGCTAAGCTCAAGCACAAACGCAGCCTCCAGCGGCACAACTTTGGGGATCCCTAAAGATGAGAGGGGATCGGCGCTGGCTTGCTTGGCACATAAGCAAAGTATAAAAATTAAATAGATAACTAAGTTGTGCTTAGTAGTATTCTTGGGCATTATCACACACCTAAAATAAAGCGTTTATGGATCACAACAAGTTAGAGGCCGCTATGTCAACGAATTACTGTGTTGTTTTTTGCACCTGTCCTGATGCTGCTATTGCTGAAAGTATCGCGCGACAATTAGTAGAGTCAAGACTTGTTGCTTGTACTAACATTGTACCGCATCTAGAATCAATTTATTTTTGGGAGTCTGCTGTAACAACTGGTAAAGAAGTTTTGATGGTGATGAAGACTCGCCAAGAAAAGCTTGCTGACTTAGAAAAGGCCATTACGGCAGTGCATCCTTACCAATTTCCAGAATTTATCGCCTTGCCAATCATCTATGGCAACAGCAAGTATTTAAATTGGGTAGATGAGGTTGTTGGATAATCTAATTTGATTCAGCACTCATCAAGACTGTTTAGGACTTATCGTTATAAAACACGATGCGATTACGGCCTTGCTCTTTGGCAATATATAGCGCTTTGTCAGCAGCATTGACCAATTTATCTAAGGTGTTTAGCTCTTCAGAGAGTTCAGCTAAGCCCACACTAAAAGTGGCTGAAAATTCGATTAAAGGATCGGAGCTTCGGTGCAGTAATTTTGAAAAGCCACGGCGAATATCATCCAATTTTTTTAGCACCGATTGGGCTTGGGTTTGAGCAAAAACAATAGCGAATTCTTCGCCGCCGTAGCGTCCAATACTATCTACTTTTCTTAAGCGTTGTTTAAGCAAACGTGCCAGCCCTTTAATGACTCTATCTCCTACCGGGTGGCCGTGAGAATCGTTGATTGCTTTGAAATGATCAATATCTATCATCGCAAAACTCAGCGGTGTCCCATTGCGCTTTGCACGCGCCATTTCTAAATCAAGTTGCTCTAAAATCCGGGTGTGGTTTAATAAACCGGTTAAACTGTCTTGG
>JBFXKR010000139.1:0-5578 GCA_050173595.1 Candidatus Berkiella sp. | reverse complement strand
GTGATAGATGACACTGCCTTTGACAACGTTCCTTATGCCCCGGGTTGGACATGGGATTCTATTCCCTATGCCTACTCTGCCCCAGTTACTTCTATTATATTAGATACCAATAAAATTAGACTTAAATTAAATAAAGCTGAAACCTTGAATGAAAAAATTAAGGTTGAACAAGCTCAAGATTCGCTTCAGTTTTTATTAAGCGCCAATATCACTGCTGTCACCAAAGATGAGTCTGAGCATAGCTGTCAACTAGATGCAAAAATTAAAAATAATGAAATATCACTCAGTGGCTGTTGGCCAATTGATAAAACACCATCGGTTTTAGAGTTGGCAATTGATAACCCAAGACTTCTTGCCAAAAAAATCATTAAAGACAACTTAAAGGCTAATCAAATTGAATTAACGGGCGATATTATTTTTGAGCACGCGCCTAGAAATGTTCCAACTCTTCTTACCAAACGCTCTGCGCCTTTGAAAGTTCTCTTAAAACAAGTATTAGGTGAATCTAATAATATTTACACTGAAAGCTTAACAAAAGCATTAGGGCGCGCTTTCTTAGGGCAAGGCTCGTTTCAAGTTGGCATTAGAGCAATAGCTGAGATATTAACAAAAGACGCTAATATAGATTTTTCCCAACTTAACTTAAGTGATGGCTCTGGCCAATCACGTTATAACTTAGTTTCACCTTTACTGATTAGCCAGCTGTTAAATCATATGTACAAAGATCCTAACTTCAATGTTTATTATGCAGCATTAAGTACAGCCGGCAAAAATGGCTCTTTGGCAGAGAGAATGAAAAATAAAGAAATGCTTGGCAAAGTCGTAGCAAAAACTGGCTCAGCCATTGGTACATCTGCTCTGTCGGGTTATTTTACTGCTAACAATGGAAAGCAATATTTATTTTCTTTAATTATTAACCAATCTCTTAATAACAATAATGCACGCAAGTCGTTTGAAGATAAATTGTGTGAGCTGATGGTTCAAGAGCCATGGAAAGACGGACTCCCTGCCACAACGCAACAGCAAAACACAATTCAAGAAAAATCACAGCCAGTTAAAAACACCGGCCCCGTTTTGAAAAATGGTCCTCAAGCTTTGTAAGTGATCGAAGGCATACCCATAAGGTATGCCCTCAATTTAATTTTTAGCGATCGACATATTTCATATGTACTTCGCCATATCGTGGGCCTTGAACAAGAGCACCAGCCTCATCTAAGGTTTTCATTTCTTCTGAAGATAATTTAATATCTAAGGCTTTTACATTTTCTTCTAGATACTTGACATGCTTGGTTCCTGGGATAGGCACAATGTTATCGCCTTTGTGTAACAACCAAGCCAGCGCAATTTGTCCAGCCGTGCAATGTTTGTTGGCAGCTATTTTTTCCAGCGTGTGAACGATGTTCATATTAGCATCAAAATGAGCACCCTGATAACGAGGATCCATTTTTCTATAATCACCCTCTGGATAATCTTGAGCACGCTTTGCTGCTCCAGTTAAAAATCCTCTTCCTAAAGGTGAAAATGGCACTAAGCCAATTCCCAACTCACGAAGCGTGGGTAAAAATTGCGCTTCTAAATTTCTTTCCCAAATTGAATATTCACTTTGTAAAGCACTGATGGGGTGCACGTTGTGTGCTTTGCGAATATTGGTTATGCTTGCTTCTGATAGCCCAAGGTATTTTACTTTACCACTTTTAACAAGTTCGCTCATAACACCAATCACTTCTTCAATTGGCACCGTTGGGTCCACCCTATGTTGATAAAGCAGATCAATATAATCTGTTTGCAACCTGCTTAAAGAGCCTTCTACTGCTGCTATGATGTGCTGTGGCTTTGAGTTAAGACCCGCCATTTTGTTATCTTGAATATCAAAACCAAATTTTGTAGCGAGAATAACTTTATCTCGCTGCCCTTTTAGCGCTTTACCCAATAAGGTTTCATTGGTGTAAGGCCCATAAACTTCGGCTGTATCAAAAAAGTTCACACCAATTTCAATGGCTCTATGAATAGTTCTGATGGATTCTGACTCATCTGGCACACCATAAGCATGACTCATCCCCATACAACCAAGGCCAATCGCCGATACGGTTAAACCTTGTTTACCTAACTGTCTTTTTGCTACTGGCATGAATCACTTCTCCTGCAATGTAAATGCTCTGTTTGTAAAAACACTGAAAATGTATCCTAATTTAAAAAGCAGTCTATACCAATATAGAGGATGTATTAAAAAATTGAATGTGCATGCACTGAAGGGCTTAAAATGAAAATATGGAAACTAACTATTAAAGATAACGAGGGTTATGTGCGCATCAGAGCAAAAACGGAAGATCGCGCAAGAGAAGTCGCTTATGAAATGTTTAGCTCAAGCAATGCTCATAAAATGGTACATGCCAGTGACTGGAGCAAAGTGGCATGGACAGACAAAACGCAAGTGCATTGTGAGCTTGAAGACGAAGATATATCAAATGCTGAAGGTCTTTTAGATATTGTTTAAATAGGTACAAAGATGCTTAACTTAAGAAATCGTTCATTATTATTTTATGCTGTCGCTTGCTTAATTCTTGCTGTTATCAGTTCTTTTTTTGGGTTTTTTGGATTAGCTGGCGCCTTAGGTGAAATTGGACGAATTTTATTTTTTGTATTTATTGTTCTATTTGTTTTAGGGCTTATTGCGCATTTAGTAAGAAAGGTTTAACCAAGCTTATTATTTGGCAATAAGACCTCATCGCATTTAATCAAAGACGACCGTTTTATTGCCGTTTACAATAATCCTATCTTCAACATGGGCTTTAATAGCTCTCGCCAACACCGTTCTTTCAATATTTTGACCAAGCAAACGTAACTTTTGCGCATTATAACGATGTGTGACATGCACAACATCTTGAGAAATAATGGGCCCCATATCTAATTCTTTTGTCACATAATGTGCCGTAGCACCTATTAGTTTTACCCCTTTATCATAAGCTTGTTGATAAGGGTTAGCACCGATAAAGGCAGGTAGAAAAGAATGATGAATATTAATGATTCTATTTGGATAGTGTTCAATAAATTCCTCAGATAGAATTTGCATGTAACGCGCCAAAATAATGCCATCAACTTTATTTTCACATAGGCTTAATATTTGCGCTTCTGCTTTTGCCTTGGTGCCTTTGTTCACTTCAATATAATGATAAGGAATATTAAAATGTTTAGCAGCATTCGCTAAGTCAGGATGGTTTGACACAATAAAAGGGATTGTCATGGGTAATTCTTGTCTTGACCAGCGCCATAACACTTCTAAAAATGCATGATCGTATTTTGAAACAAAAACGGCCATGCGCCTTAAATTAGCCGCATAGTGCAACTGCCAGTCCATTTCAAAGGGTGTGCCAACATCATGAGCAAACGCTTGCTCTAGTTTCTTTCCCGAAATATCTAAATGCGGGGTTTGAAACTCAAGGCGCATAAAGAAAGTACCACCCTGCGGATCGGTGGAATGCTGATCCAGATCAGTAATATTAGCGCCATGATCTTTTAGAAAAGTGGTCACTGCAGCAATAATGCCGGATCTATCCGGGCAGGTAATGAGGAGCCTTGCCACCGTATTTAGATCAGCTTGTTTCATCGTAACACCAAATAATTTAGTCAGTTAATAAATTAAAATACCGTCGATAGGATAATCATATCATAGGAACTATACTTTTAATTATGCTTAACCCCTTTGACTATCGACAGGAATGACAATGGCTCATTTTCCATTAAATCGCATAATTAACAACGATGATGTGATTAAAATTTGCTGTCGGCTTTATAGGCAAAGTGTACTTAAAGTCTTACCCATTAGCATTGCCCTATTATTACTTTACAATTTTATTCGATTCGGTGAGTATCTTTACCCTGAAAAATATGCGCATCTTCATCCACAAATTGCCATTTTTGCTGTTGCCTTGTTATTACCCCTCATTGGGGCGCTATTTTCTGCCATAGATGCCATTGGCAAAACATCAACGCTTTCCTATTCACAATTAGCGATTTACACCATACAACGCTTTTTACCATTAGCAGGTTGTTTCTTTTCGATGTTACTCGTTCCAGCATTGATCTTAGGTGTTTGCGCTGGCGTTTATTTTTATTTGGGCATGATAGAAGTTAACATGTTGATTCTATTTGGTTGGGCGGGCATCTCAAGTTTAATTGTCTTTGCTTCTTTTGTGCCTAAAGTGTTTGCTCCCATCTTAGTATTTAGTGACATGCTTGGCGCAAACGAATCTATCGATGAAAGTGCGCGCTTGGTAAAAGGTAATTTTCTACGCTGCATGTTGTTTTGCTTGTTAGCAGGATTAGTATTATTTTTCTTCGCACGATTGGGCTATTTAATAACAAGCTATTTTCCAGCATTAAAAACATTACCAAGATATATGCCCGAAGCCATTGCCCAAGTCTTACTTGCTATTATTGGCCCTTGGTCTTTTGCCTTGCTACTCACCTTAAAATACGATTTACAAATTCGCCATCCTTTAGATGCATCGATGAGAAAAGTTCAAAAGCCAGTCATGAAAGCGCCACAAAGTGTGAGCATGCCTAAAAAGAGTGATGAAGATAATGTAAGCTTTTAAACGCCTTTAGAGGGGCGTTTCTTTTTGGAGATATCTTTTGCACCATATGACTCGAGTTGTTTGACAATGCTATTGTCGCCATATCTTTTAGCAAAAGCTCTAGCCAATTGAAGTCGAGTGATACCACGGGTTGAATGATTAGGATTTGCGCCAAGCTCTAATGAGAGTTGTGTTCTATCAGGCGTTACGCCCATCATGATTTGAATATGTAGAATTTTATTTAAGTTAAGTCCTTTAGCATCTGGCAAGGGTGGCATGCCAGCAATAGGGCCAAAACAATTTTCATCTTGAGCAAGATTTTTGAGTGCATCAAAAAGAGGCTCACGGTTCAAAGGATGAAATGTATGGCTCATTGATTTTCCTGTTAATTTTTTAAATGCAGTCATTCAATCCTATCAAATACATTTAAGTTTGTAAACCAAATCATAAAATTTATGTTTACTTGCACATATTTACAGTACTTGATAACCTTCGCCGCAATTGAGTCATGAAAACTTCTATTAACCATCTTAACGTCTACCCGATCTTAATCAACATTTACTGGATGAACGGTATCAACAGAGCGACAGTAACTAATTCTGTGCATATACACTATAATAGTGCGCTACATATAATAAGCATATATAAAGAAGGTAGATAACTATCATGAGAGATGAGCAACATCTCAGTATTATTCAATTTGCATATCTACACGATTTGCAGCAACAGTTCCAAAGAGAAATAAGTGAACTGATTGATATTTATTTGCATGATGCAAGAAGAAAATTGGCAAACCTCCATAAAGCACTTCATGATCTAAATTATACTAATTTTCTCGGTGCTATACGTGAATTGCGTTTGCGTAGCATTGATGTCGGCGCAATCCGCTTTTCTTATTACTGCCTGCAATTAGAAATAGCTGTTCAAGAAATGCGACTTGAATCTGTTCAAAAGCTAATACATTTTCTAGAAGAAACCTTCGAAACCGTCGTCAAAGCGCTTGA
>JBFXKR010000138.1:0-5584 GCA_050173595.1 Candidatus Berkiella sp. | reverse complement strand
GATATCTTCGACTGATTGCGGTTTAAAATAAAACCCAGGACTGGCGCTCATCACGCAAACGCCTAAACGCGATAGCTTTAACATATGCTCTAAATGAATGGCAGAATAGGGCATTTCGCGGACTAATAATATCAATTTACCTTGTTCTTTGATCACCACATCGGCCGCACGCTCTAATAAATTATCACTCATGCCTTGCGCTATGGCAGCCAAACAGCCAACACTACAAGGACAAACCACCATGGTTTTAGGCGCACTACTGCCACTGGCTAAGGGTGAATACCAATCATCTTTGCCATACACTTTAATTTGGCTTGGTTTGGCATCATATTTTTTTTCAAAAGTTTCTTGAATTTTTTGCACATTGCCTGAGAGCATCAACTCTGTTTCATCGTTAATAACCATTAACCCAGCTGTTGAGATAACCACACTCACTTCACAATCATGGCGCACTAATTGCTCGAGTAAACGTAAGCCATAGGGTGCGCCAGAGGCGCCAGAGAAAGCGAGCGTTACCCTTTTCATGCGAGCTCTGTTTCTAAGCTTGTTAATAATCGTTGATGGATATTATCAAAGCCACCATTACTCATGATAAGCACATGATCCCCTGCTACAAGCGATGTTTTTAGGGCATCGATAAGGTGTTGAGTATCATTAGCAACCGTTACTGGTGATGCAAGTTGACTAAAAGTTTCTTTTACATTCCATGCAACTTTAGGTGATTGATACGCATAAACCATGTCTGCTTCTTTAAGTGCATCGGCAAGCTCATGTTGGTGTGTTCCCATGCACATGGTGTTTGAGCGAATATCTAATACGGCGATAAGTCGTTTTTTATGGATGTTTGCTCTTAAACCTGCAATGGTTGTGGCAATGGCGGTTGGGTGGTGGGCAAAATCATCGTAAATGGTGATCCCATTGATTGTGCCTCTTATTTCCATACGACGTTTAACAGACTTAAACAAAGACAAAGCCTCAATGGCGATGTCAGCTTTAATGCCTGCGTGTTGACTTGCAGCAATAGCCGCCAAAGCATTTAACACATTGTGTTGGCCCATTAATGACCAAGACACCGTTCCTAATACCTTACCTTTAAAACTGACCTCAAAGACACTGCCATCTTGTGCTTTTAAATTTGCCTGCCAATCTCCATTTTGCCCAAAGGAAATCACTTCACTCCATTTACCCATTGTTAAAACAGATTGCAAAGCTTGATCTTGCGTGGGCACCACCAGTGCCCCTTTACTTGGCACGGTGCGCACTAAATGGTGAAATTGCTTTTTGATTTCATCAAGGTTATTAAAAATATCGGCGTGATCAAATTCTAAATTATTTAAAACACAGGTTTTGGGATGATAGTGCACAAACTTTGAGCGCTTATCAAAAAAAGCACAATCATATTCATCGGCTTCAACCACAAAATAAGGCGCGCTTCCCCACTTCGCTGAAATTCCAAAGTTGGCTGGAATGCCGCCAATCAAAAAGCCTGGGTCAAACCCAGCAAATTCAATTATCCAGGCTATCATGCTTGAAGTGGTGGTTTTACCGTGAGTGCCGGCAACGCCAATCACCCATCTGTCTTTTAATAAATTTTCGGCTAACCACTGTGGGCCTGATTGATACTTGATGCCTTCATCAAGTACATATTCCACCACATCAATACCACGTTTGAGCGCGTTGCCAATCACCACAACATCAGGACGAAGTTTTTGTAAATGTTCTCGTTGATAACCTTCTTGCAAGGTGATACCAAGCTTTTCAAGCTGGGTGCTCATGGGTGGATAAACATTTTCATCACACCCTGACACTGTAAATCCCCGTTCAACCGCAAGTGAGGCGATGCCGCCCATAAATGTTCCACAAATCCCTAAAATATGAATATGCATATAATCTCCTTAGGATTGCTCAGGTAAACTCTGCGCTAAATATTCACCCAGCACAAACTGAACCGGTAACGTTGATAAGATTAAAATACCAAAAGTCATTAATAATGCGCTCGCCATTTTCATATTGGCCGCATTTTTAAATAGATAGGCTTTAATCGCAATGTTCCAAGTAAAAAAACCAATTTGCAAAAATGCCAGAATATAGCGACTTTCTTGCAAAGTGGTGGGTGTTACCAACAAAATTACTTTTAACAAAATGGTGAGTACTAATTCTGTACCAAACCAGGCAATCAGTACTTTGACAATCCTATTTTGAATTTTTCGTTGTGAGAACAATAGATATATTAGTGCGATGAGCAACGAAACGGATAAGATTGAGGCAAGCATATTCTCGCTAAAAGAAACACCTTTGATTTGACTAAAGGTATATAAATTTAACCCAAGCTCAATCAAGATTAATATGCCCATGATCATGATTGAGAAGGGCAACATCGCTGGGCTGCCCTTAAAGCGGCATAAGTTGAGCAAAGTGTAAATTGTTTGAAATAAGGTATTTATCATTGTCTCTTCTATTTAGTTCTTTAACTTATCAGTACTAGCAATTCTTAGCTAAAAATTGTAACCTGCTATCGCTTTATTCACATGAAGGTAACCAATTTTATGACTCCCAAAAATGCATTTTATGCGCAATCTGGTGGTGTTACTGCCGTTATTAATGCCTCGGCTTGTGGCGTACTTGAAACAGCACGGGCACACCCTGAAAAAATCGGCAAGGTGTTCGCAGGAAAGAACGGTATCATTGGCGCGTTAAAAGAAGAATTAATTGATACATCAATGCTTTCTTCAGCGCAAATAGCGCAGTTACGCCATACCCCTGCCGGTGCTTTTGGATCTTGTCGCTATAAATTAAAAGGCCTGAATGAAAATCGCGAAGAATATGAACGCCTTATCGCTGTGTTTGAAGCACACAACATTGGATACTTCTTTTACAACGGCGGCGGCGACTCTCAGGATACAGCCAACAAGGTCTCTCAAATAAGCCAAGAAATGGGCTATCCTATCACGTGCATTGGGATCCCCAAAACCGTTGATAACGATCTGCCCTTTACCGACAGCTGCCCAGGATTTGGTTCGGTGGCTAAATACATTGCAGTATCAACCCTAGAAGCAAGCTTGGATGTGGCATCAATGGCTGGAAGCTCTACCAAAGTATTTATCCTGGAAGTGATGGGACGACATGCTGGCTGGATTGCTGCTGCTGGCGGTTTAGCACAAGATGCTGCGAATGGCGCACCGCATATTATTTTGTTTCCTGAAATTGCTTTTAACCAAGCTGACTTTTTGCAAAAAGTGCAAGCCACGGTAAAAGCGAAAGGCTACTGCGTGATTGTGGTTTCTGAAGGCACGCATTACCCCGATGGTAAGTTTTTAGCAGAATCTGGCTTAAAAGATGCTTTTGGCCATGCCCAACTAGGCGGTGTTGCGCCCTTTTTAGCACAAATGATTAAAACTGAACTAGGTTTGAAAAACCATTGGGCAGTGGCTGATTATTTACAACGTGCGGCAAGACATATTGCCTCTTCAACTGATGTGGAGCAAGCCTATGCTTTAGGTAAAAGTGCGGTTGAGTTTGCACTTGCAGGCAAAAATGCGGTGATGCCGATTGTGGTGCGTGATAGTAGCTCGCCTTATCGTTGGCATATTGAAGATATTGCTTTATCTAAAGTTGCCAATGTGGAAAAAACGGTGCCACGTGAATTTATCACTCAAGATGGTTATGGCATTACTCAAGCATGCAAAGAATATTTGATGCCTTTAATTGCCGGTGAAGCCTATCCCCCCTTTGAAAATGGTTTGCCACAGTATGTGACACTACCACTTCAAACCGTTGAGAAAAAACTGAAAGAAAGTTTTGCCGCCTAAAGTGACCCTCCAACAAAAGTTGGAGGGTTTTTTCGCTAAAAATAGCGATTAAAACCTTATTGATTAACACATTATTTACGTTAAAGTACACGTAAATAATGTGCTTTATTCTGGTTTGACCTATCACCAATCAATCTATTGCCCGCTGTGCGAGAATTATATAATGAAGTATGCGTTGCTTGTGCATGAGCGTATAAAATATCAGTGATTTACAGCTATGTTGCACAAAACGCTAAGTTATTGCAGCATTAAGGTGATGTATGCCTACACCAACGCCAGAAGAATATGCCTCTTTTCTTCACAAACGAAACAAATCTGATTTAGTACAAATGTTAAGGGGGCTTAACTACAACCCTCGTATTAGTCTTGAGCAAATAAATAATATTTCTGTGAGCTTTGATAATGCAAATCAAAAATACGTGTTTAACATTCAATCTGCTCAGGGAGGGCAAAATATCATTCCGATCCCAGCTCATGAAATCCATAATAAGTATTTAAATCAACCGCCTGTGCCACCAAGAAGAACTCCACCACCACAAGTTCAAGTTCAACCTCCACCAGCACCCCCACCTCCTAGGCAAGTTCAACCACCAGCGCCTATGCAAAGTCAGCACTACCAAAAACTCGAATCAAGACAGAATCAACAACAAGAAGATCATTTACAAAGGATTCCTCCTGAGATTCAAGCGGCAAGTCAGCTACAGGCACAATTAAAGCATGACAAAAAATTATTAAACAAAATTTTAAAAGAACATAATAAAGCAAATAAATCAAACATATCTATGCGACAAAAAGGTATCACTGTTACGATGAACGATAATGGTGATTATGTAATTAAAAGTAAGTCTTCTATTCGAGGAAAGCCAAGAGAAATTACGGTGTCCCAACAAGCTGTTTTTAACTATTTAAATTTACCAAGAGCTCAACCACAAACGCAAGGATATGTGTCTTATTCTGGAATAACTGCACAGAATGCTAATGGCAGAACATATCAAGATGGAAATTTAGATTTTGATAGTCCACAAGTTGAACATCCTAGTAGTCATTATAAAGAGATGCCACCACGTGTTAACCAAGAGCAGCCACAGCCTGCTCCACCCCCTGCTACTAAAGAGTTAACACCCGACCATATTGCTTTATTATTAAATATGGCGAGAGATATTAATGAAAAGGGACCTAATTATTTTAGAGAAGAATTTAAGTTAGACCAAAACAAGAGCTACTCCTGGCCAAAAGAAAATTCACTCTCTGAAGGAGTTTATGCCTATTACAGTAGAAATAGTGAGGGAAATATAGATAAAATTAATTTTAAGTTACATGTTCTAGACAGTGAGAATAACCCCATTACCAAAGAATTAAGTTTCAAAATTCCTGCCGATGATACATTTAAAAAGTTTCTTGAAAAAGTAAAATCACCGAAAGTCGATTTAACTGCAGCACCAAAACCAACGGTGAGTTCAAATCTTGATCCTCACCCTAACTATAATAATTTAAAACCAGGTGAGAGATTAAAACTAGATGCTATTGACATAGAAAAAGAATTAAAATCATTACAAAAAGATCATATTGACAGACTAGAACCAGCCGTACTTTGCATGTTGCTCAAGTCAAATAATTATGTAAAGGAAGGCTTTGATCAGCTTGAAGCTAAGTCTGCGACCGTACAATATGATCCTCAGCAAAACAGAATAATCTTAACTGGAAATTTTAAAGCTTATAATGAAAGTGGCTTCACAAGAAAAAGCGTAGAGATTGAGATAGATAAGTATTTCAAA
>JBFXKR010000137.1:0-5600 GCA_050173595.1 Candidatus Berkiella sp. | reverse complement strand
GGATGTTCCCTTATCTATATTATTATCATTGCTAGTCAAAAAGGAGCATATTCATGATAAGAAAAGCAACCGCAAAATGGTTAGGAAATTTTAAAGAAGGCAAGGGCATGCTCACAACGGATAGTGGTGCAGTGAAAGATCTTCCCTATTCTTTTAACACCAGTTTTGAAAATACACCGGGAACGAATCCAGAAGAATTAATAGGTGCAGCGCATGCAGGATGCTTCTCAATGGCCTTAAGTGCTTTTTTAAATAAAGAGGGGTTTAGTGTTAAAGAAATTAACACACAAGCGCAGGTGAGCTTAGAGCAAGTTGAGGGAAATTGGACCATTAGTGCTATTCATTTAAATTTAACAGCAAGTGTTGATGGTATTGATGAAAACAAATTTGCACAGATTGCACAAAGTGCCAAAGAAAATTGTCCTGTTTCACGTGCTTTAAATGCTAAGATAACGATGGAGGCAAGATTGATTCAATAACAAACTATTGAATCCTATTTTTCAAATCTTAATGTTCAATGTAATTGACAATAAAATTGCATTGCTGCTTGTAATTGTGATTGAATATTTGGGTTTGCGAAAGCTTCTTCTTTGTTAGTATTAAGATGTTTAAAAACATCATCTGACAAGGAGTCTATTTCAAAAAGTAACTTGTGATCTTCATTCGTTTTAAATAAAGCAGCTTGAACAATATGCTTTAGATCGGCAATTGGGATATCCGTATCAGTGCTTTTATAAAGATTTTGAGGCAAGTTATAGATTTCTGGTGGAAACTGCCAAGTTTTCAAGAGAGCAACGCCTATTTTAGCATGATTATCCCTGAGTAAGATTGTTAAAAAAGAAATATCATTTGCAAGATCATCATGATCTTGGACATAACTTAAAATGGGTAAAATGCCAATTTGATGCATTAAGCCAGCAATCGATGCAACATCAGAGGGGATGGCTGAATAGTTTTTAGCAAGCACATGAGAATAGGCCGCAACATGGGCGCTTGATGACCAAGCATCATGCATTAATTTATCAATATTTTCATTAGTTGCTTGAAAAATCTGTTGCATCGCAAGTCCAGAGGCAACGTTACAAACATATTGTATACCTAAACGGCTTATGACATTTGGTAGAGAAAAAATTGTCACAGTACCTCTGTTAAGTGGACTATTAGCAACTTGAATTAGCTTAGCTGTCATGGCGGGATCATGGCTGATGATTTGGGCTAATTTTTCTGGCGAAAGATTAGGATCCTCGGCACATTCTCTGAGTCTAACCGCGACTTCAGGCTGTGTAGGTAATTTCAGCTTTTCTTCTTTTATCGCATTGATTAAATCTTCAGCTAATTTTACTTTTTTATCCATGAGTTATCTTTTTCAAAATATGGCATTGTAGTTATGAATATAGATCTTTTTCATAGACACAACACAACATCATAGCGTGTATTTACGGCAAGAGGGCCTACACACTTTTAAAAGATAGTTAAATGACGCATTGGTTTTTATCAGTTTGCAGCAAACACATTTGAATATAATCCTTTTACTCTGCTACTATCGCCAAGTTCAACTACGGACTTAATCATGAGGTATATGATGCGCGATTTAACAATGAATGAAATAGCTTATGTTTCAGGTGCAGAAGATCACAGTATTGTGGTTGTTGATCCTGTTGCTGCAATACAAACTTTTGCATTGCTATATAGCGTGACAGATCAAGACAGCTTTCAGCGTGCATCTACCATTTTAGGTATGGGCGTAGGGGCCATTGGCGGTGGTTTTATGGGGTGGGCTGCGGGTGCTAGCTCAAGCATCGCACTTGGCGTTTGTGCAAGTGCTGGTGGTGTGATGGCAGGTGCGTTTGCTGTTGGCGCTTTAGCGCGCGTTGGTTCTATGGGTGCAGTTGCAATATATAATACCTTGCTTGGCTAGAGCTGATTGGTTTTGATAAAAAGGGGCATTTGCCCCTTTTTTTTTGCTTCATTTTGATTGGTATATTTGCACCATCACCTAAAGGTGCATTTTAACGCTATAGTTAAAGTCATAAAGGTTTTGGATGAGACAGAATATTTGATCAGTTAACACTTGGCTTAACAAGGAGCAATTATGCCTCATTATTTTCATATAACGCAGTATGATGTAAGTGACTTTCGCAAAAATTGGGGATGGATATTGGTTAGCGGTTTAGCGCTAGTCGTGCTCGGTATTATGGCTATGAGCGCAGCGGTCTTTACCACATTAATATCGGTCATATTTTTAGGTGGGGTGTTGTTTGCCAGTGGCATGGTAATGATGCTAAATACCTTCCAGTATTGGATGCATAAACCAGGTTTTTTAAGTCATTTTTTAGTCGCACTGCTTTATATGGTAGCTGGCATCACCTTGATGTTTACACCCATCCCAGCAGCCTATTCCCTTACAGTGATTATGGCCGTTTTTTTTATTGTGATTGGTTTTTTTAGGATTATTTTTTCAGCGGCTTATCAATTACCGAGTTGGGGTTGGAGCTTTTTGAGTGGGCTTATCACCTTGCTATTAGGAATTATGATTCTAACCCAATTGCCAAGCTCAGGATTCTATATTATTGGGCTATTTGTTGGCATAGACTTATTTATTTGGGGTTGGGCTTTTGTCATGCTTTCAAATTAAGCAAATAACAAATAAAGCTAGCTTTGAAAAAAACATCAACAACTCATGGGAATTATTAGCTCACCTCATAGACTTGACCGGTCTGTAGTCCTTCTACGCTTTTGCTATAAGCTAAGGCGACTCTTGAGGCGCTAACAGACTCAAAGCCATGGAAGTATTCTCCATATAGCGGCATTGATTCGGTTAAAATGGTTGGGCTAACGGCATTGATGCGAATGCCTCGGGGCATTTCAATGGCTGCGCCTTTTATAAAGCCATCTAGCGCTGCATTGATCATGGAGCCACTTGAGCCAAAACGTATGGGTTCATGGCTAAGAATTCCACTTGTGAGCGTAAATGAGCCGGCATCGTTTAAATAGTTAAGCCCTAACATGACCAAATTCACTTGGCCCATCAATTTGCTGTTAAGGCCTACTTGGAAGTCCTCGGGTTTCATTTGAACAAATTCACCAAAGTGAATTTTGCCAGTTGTTGAGATAAGTGCGTCTATTTTGCCAACAGTTTGATACATGCTCTCAATCGATTGGCGATCAGTAATATCAACGCGAATATCGCCATGTTGGTGAGCAGCGATAATGACCTGGTGTCGGTGAGAGAGTTCTTTAACAACCGCTTTACCAATTGTACCTGTGCCGCCAACAACAATAATTTTCATATAGGACTCCTTTCCTAAAGTCTTTTAATAGCGTTACAAGATACAGTTTGTCAACTAATGACTATAAATAGTATTCAATCAACTTAGCTTCTTGGGCTATATTAATGAGTTCGCTCTTGGATTTACATTTCAATTTTTGCTTAATTCTTGAAATGTACACAGCTACTGTAGGAATAGCTAAATTCAATTCGATACCCATTTGAGCAATAGAATATCCCTTCAAAATTAATTTATAGCATTCACATTCTCTTTCAGATAACACATTGAATGGATAGCTCAAATCATGCAAGAAATTCTCTATTGTAGGGTTATCTAGCAGATTATATTTTGAGGGGCTCTCTGGCCGTTTTACCATCCCTGGGGGTGGTTTAATAAGCTGTTGATCAGCTATACCAATCAATTCTTTGGCATTTTCACGAAAATAGGTAGAAAAGCGTTTCAATAAATTCTGATTATTTAAATAAAAATCAATGGCTTTAGTGTTACCGGGGCGTGATCCAAAGGAAAATATTTCCGTTTTGTCTTTATGGTGTAAAACAAAGAAAACGCCTTGGCCATAGTTAAATGATTCTGCAATGTTAAGTTGTTTTTCGGGTAGTGTTGATTCCCATAAATGCCAGCCTTCGTCTAAGTGGAATCCGCAAAGGGGAAATTGATTTTCAAACCAGGTTTCGTAGTAATCTGAACTGGTGTGAAGGGTAAAGCCGCTCGTGTCAGGATAATTCACGCCATAGCAAAAATAGTGAACATCCCCTAATTTTGCTAATGGTTGTGCAATCTTTTTAATGCTATCAACCGCTAAGTAAGAGATATGATCCTTGCTTAAAATGTTATCCGGTGTCATGTGAGCCCCCTCAAGTAAGTAAGATAACATAATACTACTATTCCATCTAAATATCAACGCTTTAAGCCAGAACTTAGCAACGTTAAGTACGCTATTTTTGCGTTCCGTCAGCTTGATAATGTGTATTAGCAGCAATACCTATTATTTTTTATGACATTTTCTGTCGCTACTAATACCAGGTGTACTAGCGTAGATAAAATATCGCTGATGCACAATGATTTTTATTTGTTCATGCACTAATAATTACAAAATCGTGTATTCCCTGAAAAACATGGGACCTTTTAAGGGGCTTTTGCCTATCTGTTTGTTTCATCTAAAGCGCTTGGCCTCTTTAGAAAAGATGATTCCATGCTAAGCAATCATGTTAAAAATCAACGATTGCAGGGGAGACCATAAAAGTTTTCATTAGTCAGTGCAAAAGAAATGACATAAGCCATGAGAATGTCACCTTTGCTTTCTTGATGAGGCCGACTCCTCGGGGGGATCTCTTAAGTGTCTTGCTTAAACTGGAATGGCTTTAAAGAGCACCTATGGTTATTGTCAAAGTAATCGTTTGCCTTGAACATAATAACGGCATTTAAAAATTATATTGAAAGGGACTTAAGAAGAGTCACATAGCGCTCCCTTTGCCTATGCAGTCTTGTAAACCAAGATTACTTGCGTGCGAGATTGGGTGGTTTCCCTTAGGCAAAGACAGAACTGTGCCCAAAAAGAGGGATGCTTTTTAACATATAGAGCATAAATTTAATTGAGATAGTTTTATTTTTCTTACTTTATATGTTAGATTTGTGATTGTTTTAACACGGAGGAAATCTCGTAATGATCAAAAGTAAAAAATTGGCTGCCAAACCTGCTAAAGCCGCTAAAGCTGTTAAGAAAACGCCAAAGGCTTCTAAAGCAGCTGCGACGACAGCAAAACCAGCGGTAAAGGTTGCTAAAACCACAAAAGCTACCAAGACCGCCAAGACCGCCAAGACCGCCAAGACCACACAACCCACAAAAGCCAGCACAGCGAAAAAGAAAACCACTGTTTTAGCAAAAGCGGCTAAAAAGACAAAAACAACAGCTAAAGCAACAACGACTAAGAAGGCCAAGCCAGCCAAAGTTGCCGCTGCGACATCAAAGACCGCTAAAAAAGCAATCACCAAGAAAGCTACAGCGAAAAAAAGCAAAGTAACGCTAGCCTTAGCTTAACTTTATTAAGCCGTTCACCAGCAGCCATTCACTCATGAGTGGCTGCAACCATAGATTTTACTTCACTTCATCATTGTCAAGAGTGGTATGTAGTATGTCACTTTAGGGGTAGTTGCGGTTTTTTATGCAGCTAATTTAGGCATATAATAGTAATGCAGGGAGTAATATTGTTATCGAGTAGGAGTTCCTGATCTCCTTTAAGTCGTGTCCTGTTTAGGGCATCTTGGGCTTACTGGAGGGGGTAGGTTTGCGTACGGTGAAATTGGGAATGT
>JBFXKR010000136.1:0-5655 GCA_050173595.1 Candidatus Berkiella sp. | reverse complement strand
AACTAAACAGGGTTGTATGTTTCATATTCATCACCTAATTATATTGGGTAGCATACATCGATTGAATAATGGCCCGAGAAGTACTGGTGGCGCCAACACCTTTTGCAGTAACACGATAATAATAATAACCACGACCCTTGCTCACAGAATCGGGTGAAAGATCATAAGGAACAAAAGTATATTGTTCCATCATATAAACAGGTTGCGAAGAAACACCATAGAGTGAACTTGAAAATGGAATAGCTTGTGTTTGCCACCAAGAATCACTGAGTTGTGCAAAATTGGTGGAAGCATTATAACTCCAAATTTTGCAAGGTGGTGTTGAACAAGTTGATACGGCCACAGACGGATTAGTTTGTGTTCTTAACCAATATTCTCCATCAGCAAGCGCTGCTTCTGCTGCTTCAAAAGCGCTTGAGGTGTCACGAAAATTTTGTGTCATGCGTTCGGTGATAGCGCTATTACCCATGGTTGAGATTCCAATTAAAGTTAGCACCAGCAAGAAAATGAGCCCGGTGATAAGTACGACGCCTTGTTGATGCATTAATTTGGGTAATTTGTTCATTAGGTTGCCCTCGCCGTCATATTTCTAAGCAAAATAGTGAAGGTTAAAGGTGTGCGTAAATAATTATCAGCAGCAGCGGGTGTATAGGAAGTTCCAATCAGGTAAAATGTTTGCTGTTGTCTAAAGGGATTAGATTGTGCATCAGAACGCATTAACAAGCACAAACGCACACTGACTATATCTGCCCAATTGATAAAGGGATAATTGGCAGGCACATATCTATCGGCACTAAAATCACCGTCTAGATCTTCGCCATAAAGCACTTGAAAGTTCTCAACGCCTGAAATAAGCACTTGAGTATTATCGGGTGTTGGTGAGTTTGGATTTTGTGCTTGACATTGTAGCTCATTATTATTGGTGAGTGAAAAGGTGTTGGTGGCAATGGTATTGGCATCAACAGCGACATTCAAGCAATCCAAAACAGTCCCATCAGGCGTGCCTGCGCCATTACCACTTCCTTGGTAACGAACAGTGAGAGTATCACTACCGTTGACACCTGCACCGTGTGTTCCAGTAATGTAAGGGTTAGCTGAAGTAAACAAATTGTTCATCGGTGTAAATTCATTACTGACAGGCGGTGTGGTACGATACCCTGCTAAACGAACAATGCGCACCAAATAATTTTCAATAAAGCGGCCATTTTCTTGAAGCTGAGAGAGGCTACTTGATAAGTTATAAGTTGTTTTTGAGTGTAAAAATATTTCTAAGACACCTGCCATCAGAATCAACCCAATAACGATGGCAATAAATACTTCTAACAACGTAAAGCCGCGTTGATGTTTGTGAATAATATGACCATGATTACGCATTTTCATTGTTACCTTCTTCATAATGAAAGTGTCGCAATATAGTTATGGGTCGTACCGGGACTGTTGGCGTCTTTACGCTCAGTCCACCAGATTTTAATTACAAAAATGGGCTTACCAGCAACGGCGACAACATTATCGCAAGCAGGCGCTGCGCTGGTACCATCATTAGGGGTGCTATCAATGCACACAACACCACTCCCTGATGGCAATAAAGCGCCAATCGTTGGGTGCCAACCTGTTGCATTGGCGCCACTTAGGTTTGCATACCATTCATAAAAATCATGACCAGCCATTTGAGTTGCTGTGCATTGGCTATTGACTGTCGTGCCTGAGCCATTTTTACCAATACAACTGGGGTTGCCTGTAGCTGTTTTGTTAGGATTGTTATAAGGGCTATTAACACCCAGGTTTGTGGCAGCAGGGTTAGCCCGCATCCTATCAATCATATCGTTAGCTAAAATAGCGGCAGTGGTTCTTAAGAGGGAATCTCCCGTTAATCTTAGGGAAAAAATTTGTAAGCCAGCAAGTCCCAATAGCCCGATAGAAAAAATCATAAGGGCTACCAATACCTCTAACAAAGTAAATCCATTTGCTTTGTTTTTCAGTGACAAACCCACTGTATGAATATTCACGGTGAATACCATATAAATAGCCAAAGATACTATTAGTTTACTGTCTAGAATTCATCTTGCCCATTTTATTTGATGAATGGTGCGTTAAGGGCAACTTACATTGACTGCGCTTGGGCGACCTGTGACAGAAATGGTCACTAAACGACCAGCATCGCCAGTGCACCCAGTGGATTTGATGGTAAAGCTGACATTGCCGGTGTTACTTGTTGGGAATCCGGTGCTGGTGTATGTTGCGATGCCAACATTGGGTGAGGTTGTGATAGTGGCGCTTTGATCAGTTATTTTTTCTACTTTGAGTAATGGCGCTGTTGATGTATTGGATAGGGTTGTACCACCTGTTGGATTAACAAAAATCATCCAACCTAAACTCCAGTTACTACCACAAGCCGTAAAATTCGCATCTTGGGTCGCGCAAACAGAGACGGGAACTGCGCGCTTAACTGCTTCTGAACGTGCAAAATTTAAAGCAGCAAGCAAATTATTGTTCATCGATGCAATGGAGTTATTTCTAATCATGGAAGTGAAATCTGGAATGGCAAGCAGCATCACAACGGTTAGTACAGCAATCGTAACCATTAGCTCAACTAGCGTAAAACCACGTTTGATTAGTATCATACTAATTAAATAGTGCAAATTAGTTAATGGGGCAAGGATGTTTATGATGCCTGTGATGCAATTCGCGCACGGCCACTGTCATAAATGACAATCTTTTGCGCATTCTCATGTTGACTAATGTATATCGTGCCACGTGTAATACAGCGACCGTCAAAGTTAAAGGTGATCATAGGCTGATTGCCTGAGTGAATGGTGGTGTTTTGAGGTACGGTAAAATAGCGCAGCGCTTGAGGTGTGACATCACTTAAAACAAATGCATGATATCCTTTAGACCAATCATTACTACAAGTGTGATCCTTTGCAAGTCCGCAAAGTCCAATTTTTGTATGGCGTTTAATAGCCTCACTCTTTGCAAATGCTAAACTAGACAAGATTTGTGAACTTGCGCTAAAAGCGCTTTGTCGATTTAAAAGGGATAATGTTTCTTGGCTCAAACATACCATGACACTGATAATCGCAAGAACCACTAAAAGTTCAGTTAAGGTAAATCCTTTTTCTCGCACATTATTCATCATTGTCAAGATCAAGCTTTTTGAGGCGATAGCGTAGGGTTCTAAAACTGATCCCAAGTAGTTTGGCAGCCTTTGTTTTATTGCCATGTGTTTTTGCTAATGCATCGAGAATGGTTTGTTTTTGAACCGTCGATAAATAATCATCTAAGGGTAATTTCTCACTTTTTGCAATTGAAGTGGCTGTGGTATTGACAGGCAATTGCAGATCTTGAGTTGAAATGGTTTTACCATCACTTAAGGTAAAAGCACGCTCTAGTATGTTTTCAAGTTCACGAATATTGCCTGGGAAAGCGTAAAGCATCAGTGATTTAAGCGCTTCTTCTTCCATGGTCGGAATAGGTTTATAATTTGCTTTGGCAATTTTTGCTAAAATATGCTGCACCAGTAAGGGTATGTCCGTTACTCTTTCTTTGAGCGTTGGTACGCTAAGTTCGATGACATTCAAGCGATAAAACAAATCTTGACGAAATAAATTCTGCTGTACTAGCATGTGCAAATCTTTGTGTGTGGCACATAAAATACGTACATCAACACTGATTTCAGTTGCACTGCCAATGGGCCTGACGGCTTTTTCTTGAATAGCTCTTAATAGTTTCACTTGCATTGGCAAAGGAAGATCAGCGACTTCATCTAAAAATAAAGTGCCTTTATGGGCAGCTTGAAAGAATCCTTGTTTATCATGCGTGGCACCGGTAAAACTGCCTTTTAAATGACCAAAAAATTCACTTTCCATCAACTCCGGAGAAATAGCACCACAATTCACAGGGATAAAAGGACCATCATTTCTTGGTCCACTTTGATGAATGATTTTAGCAACAAGCTCTTTTCCTGTGCCGGATGCACCGCTGATGTAAATAGGGGCCTGGCTGCGCGCTAACTTGCTTATTTTTTGTCTCATTGTTTTAACTTCAGGGGATTCACCAATAATGACTTCAGTGTTAGGCTCACTGATGGTGTTCATTTTTAAAGCAACGCTGATGATATCCCTTAAATTATTTAAATCGATAGGTTTAGAGATAAAATCAAATGCCCCATGCTTTAAAGCACGAATGGCCGTTTCCATATTGCCATGTGCGGTAATCACGGCTATCGGTAGTTGAGGATAACTTTCTTGAACAAACGCTACTAAATCTAAACCATCACCGTCTGGTAGTCGCATATCGGTTAAGCATAAATCCAGGGTTTTAGATTTGATAATTTCTTTAGCTTGGGTGATGTTATTTGCGCTGACCGTGTTAATTGACATACGGTTTAAAGTAATCTTCAAGAGTTCACAAATATCGGGTTCATCATCGATGACTAATGCGGTTGGTTGTGCCATGTCGTCTCCTGATAAGGTACGGTGATCCGAAATTGGCAGCCCTCTTGGATGGGTATATGAGAGAGCCTAACCCCATTCATTTCACTTAATTCTTTTGCAATATACAGTCCTAAGCCTGTTCCTGAGCTTTCTGTGGTAAAAAATGGCTCAAAAATATGTTTCATCGCGTTAGCTTCAATTCCCTCACCCTTGTCAATAATATCAATATGGATATCTGATTTGTCTGAAGCTAGTACGCGCAAGGTGAGTATGGGAAAACCTGTTTTTCTCAAGCTATAACGCAGGCCGTTTTCGCAAAGAATAATCAGAATTTGTGTTAATTGGCTTGGATCTACACAAATGTTGATATTTTCTGAATTATATTCAAGCGTGACATTAGGCTGTAAAATGTTTGGCACAACCAATTCTTTGATAAACTGTTTTAACCAAGAAATAAGTTCAATCTCTTGGGTTTTAGCTGAACTTCTGCCTGAAAGCGATAGCACATTTTGAATAACGGTATTCATTCTGTCACAAGAGTCTTTGATCATTTTGATCAAGTGAGCATCTTCGCCTGTTAAATGCGAAGATTCGGCTATCAATTGCGCCGCATGGCTTGCAGCGCCCAAAGGATTACGCAATTCATGGGCAATGTTGGCAGTTAAATGGCCTAATGATGCTAATTTGAGATCTTGCGCTTGCCTGGCTTCCTCAGAGGCATTAAAAATGAAAACAAGGAGCCCCATTGGCAGAGGTTTGCCTAAAGGATGAAAAGCTAATCTGACTAAAGGGCCAGCATTCGTCATTTGTTGTGGGACAAACTGTTTGGCATGAGATTTGAAATTAGCAACGCTTTCTCTAAATGGCGCAGGTAAGGCAATCATATCAATCGGTGTAATAGATAATTCAAGTCCTAGTAATTGTTTGGCCGCCTGGTTAATTAGCCTTATTTGATAATGATTATCTAATACAATCACGCCGGCATGCATGGCAGAAACAATATGAGCATTTAACTGCTGGGAGGTAGCAAGTAATTGTGCTTGGTTTTGTACTATTTTTTGACTTTTGCTCGCACTTAATGCAAGTAAATTGGTAACAGTAGAAGTCACAAATATCACGATACCTAAAAGACCAACTTGGGTATAAGCACTGATAGGATTATTTTGCGCTAATATGGTGAAACTTTGCTCTATCAATAAAGCAATGGCAGCTGTGGCTGCTC
>JBFXKR010000135.1:0-5658 GCA_050173595.1 Candidatus Berkiella sp. | reverse complement strand
TAAACAGATAAATATAAGGCACGTTAAGTGCATCAAATAGCAAATCTAAGCTGACATTGATCATGCCTAGAATAACAAGCAACAACAAGGTATCTAACCAATAGGGTTTGACTATTTTCCAACTATGTTTTAAAGCATCATAAAAATTTTCATTGTGAATAGCACTAAAAATGCCAGATAAAAAACCCATCACAAAAAAAGTGGTTGTGATAAGCATGCCAAAACCTATTGCAGTTAGCGAGCCGTATAATAAAATTTGAGCAACGCTTTGTGTAATCACATACGGCACCCAAAAAGCATAACCTATTTCAATCAAGAGCAGTATCAACAAAATGGGTGATGACATTAGAAAGTAAATGATAAACACTTGGGTAAAACGACGACTCCCATTTAGCAATGAACTTAAGTAAGACTTATTTAATTGCTTATATTTAGCATCAATAATATTCACCATGATACTAAAGAAAATTGCGCTACAGGCAATATCACCTATTATTTTAATAAAAAATGCCAGATCCATTTCATGGCTTTGACCTAATGAAACATTAAGTAAATATTTTCCCAGCATCAACCCAAGAATCAAAGGTAAGACAAGCGCAAAGCTTTTGATATATAGCCTAAAAGTGCGTATCAATGTGCTGGATAAACTAGGCAGTTGCATTTTGCACCATACTGTCTAAATGGTTACATCATGCTTTTATTTTAACATGCTAACTTTGATGAAAGAATTAGATAGGCTTACAGCATAAGCGTTTAACTACATCCATTTTATTTTTTTGCTTTTTCTTGCCACCACAAATAAATCAATAAAACTGCGCAAGATAGATTAAGGATAATCAGATAAGCAAAGCTTTTGCTGGCGAAAAAATAAACTAAAGAGTATTTATAAGTAAGTGGGTTATAAATTAAAATAAGCAGAAGATAAATCCATGCTTTATTTATATATTGTTTGTCATCTTTCGCTTTTACGAGGGATTTTGCCAATAACCAAGCAAAAAATAATCCGATTGTTGGCATACCAAATTCAAGATAGGCTGTATTCCATGAAAGATTTTTAGGCACAATCACTGCCAATAGTACAATTGCCGGGATCCACCAAATGGCATCACTTTGTTTTATTTTATCTTTATCTTTATTCATTTTAATCCTGTATTCGCATATAACCCCATGGGGCTGCAAAATGCCAATCTAACTCATGTGAAACATGGCTTAAAATGTAATGTCCCCGGATACTACCACCTTTTTCATTTAAACGAGGACTAGCAACGGCAACACCACCTCTTCCTGTTGCAACAGCAACAATAATGCCTGAGACACCACTTTTAGCGGGCATGCCTGTTCGAACTAAATGAATACCAGATTCATCATACATGCCACAGGTTGCCATAATAGCCACGATACTATTGCTGGTTCTTTCTGAAATGATACGCGTCCCATCAGGCGCTAAGCCGCCATTTGCTAATAACATAGGCAAATAAGAAGCGGTTATCACATCACTTTCATAGGAGCATAAATAAAAATAGGTTTCTAATGCATCGTCAACCGAAACATTTAATTCTTGTTTACTTTTAAGTAAATAGGCAATTGAACGGTTTCTGTCACCAGTGGCTCTTTCTGAAGCAAAGACTTTACCGTTGACTTGCAAATTTTTTCCAAATAATTTGCTTGCCCAACCATCAAGCCATTGAGCACGATGTTGGGTATCTCCAGGTATACGAGAACAAAGCGCTATCGCACCCGCATTCACCATTGGATTAACTGGAAGCGGTCCATATCTATCTACTTGTGCTATCGATGAAAAAGATTGACCCGAAGGCTCAACATGAATCCAGGAAAATATTTTTTCCTCGCCAAATTCTTCCATTAAACCAATTAATGAAATTAATTTAGCCACACTTTGCAGGGTCACAACTTGCGTCATATCACCACTGGAAATTTGTGTGCCATCAGAAAGTAAGATGGAGGCAGATATTGCATCAGGCTCAACATTCGCTAATTCAGGAATATAATCGGCAGGCTTACCCTCTTGAATGCGCTTTGCACCAAGAACAGCATCTTCGAGCGTTTTGCTAATATAAGCTATATATTGTTCGCGCTCCATAAGGGTTAATACACCTGTTAGCTCTTAGGGATACCATAAACCTAGCTTACCATGTATTAAAATACGAAAATACATGCAATTAGGAGCACTATTACTGCATTTTTATACCTAAGTTCTGTTCATTTACTTAGATTGAAGGCTGCTCTGGTAACTGCCAATCAATAGGTGTTTGTCCGGTTTTTTCTAAAAATTGATTAATTTTTGAGAATGGTTTGCTTCCAAAAAAACCGCGATAAACTGACAACGGAGAAGGATGCACCGATTTAAGTACTAAATGTTTGCTAGTATCAATCGCTTCACCTTTTCGTTGCGCATAAGCACCCCATAACACAAATGCTATTGGGCGAGGCTGCTGTGCTAACAGGCTAATCACGCGATCGGTAAATTTTTCCCAGCCTTTGCCTTGATGGGATGCGGCATTTGCTTTTTCTACAGTCAGCACACTGTTAAGCAATAAAACACCTTGCCTTGCCCAAGACACTAAGCAACCATGCTTTACAGGCTTTATGCCTAAATCATCTTGTAGCTCTTTGTAAATATTTTGCAGTGATGGTGGGATTTGTATGTCTGGTAACACTGAGAAGCATAATCCATGCGCTTGCCCCACACCATGGTAAGGATCTTGCCCTAAAATCACCACTTTCACTTTATCGATAGGGGTATATTCAAAAGCTTTAAAAATGTCTGCACTTTTGGGGTAAATAATTTTTTTGGCATCTTTTTCTTGGCGCAAAAAAGTGCGAAGGTGCTGCATATAAGGCTGTTCAAATTCATTACCTAAAGCGTTTTTCCAGGATCCCTCAATACAAGGTGAGTTAGCCCCCAAAGAAATACTGCTCATTTTTTTTACCCCACAAACTAAAACGAGCAAAGTATAGCTTAAGATAAAGCAAAATTAACCCAATTTTTGCAAACGCGGTGATCGTCGCAAAATTGTTGCAGGCGCATTTTGCACTATTGGCGAAGGCACACGACTGAATATCAACGGCTCTTGCAACTGCGCTTTTTTACGCTCATTGTTTTTGAGCATACGGCTAATCAGATTTCGTACTCCTTTGATACCAGCTCTATCTAAGGCAAGCTGCTCTTGCTCTGTGGCATCAAATTTCAAAGGATTATGATTCACAGCGATGGTGACGGTTCTATCCTTGATGCTATCAGAAACTGATAAAGGATCTTGAAACAAGATCATAGAAAGAAGACTTTTAAAATAGCGCCAGAACGAATCTATAATAGTGTGCTTGGTATTATCCAACGCATAAGCTGCGCCTTTGTTTACAAAATTAAATCCTAGTTGTTCTTCAATTGGCACTAAGGGATCGCCCCCTAAACCAAAGGGATAATTTTTAATCAAACCTCCATCGGTATGAGCTTCTAATTCTCCTCGCTCATTCACCAACCATCTTGGAGCGTATACGATTGGAATACTACATGCGGTGGTTACTAACTCCGCAACTTTTTTATAAGGTGTTAAGCGATGGGAAAAAATAGATGTTTTATGTTTTGATACATTGGTCGTTAAAACACGAAATTCTTTTGTATATCCGGCTTCATATAACTCAAGAAACGTTGGATCATCTAATCCTGTTTCATCTTTTATCATTTTCCTAACATAGGCATTCATCTCATTACCGGAACAAACACCCCACTCAGTGAAAAAGTTAAAAATGCGTCTGATACTCCAATCTTGAAATTTATCCGTTGGCATATCGCATAACATCTTTTTCATTTTCATAGGCGAAATACCAAGTGTTACACCTAAGCCAACAATTGTTCCGACCGACGTTGCACAAACGATTCTCAACTTTTCAAAATCTAATCCATATTTTTGCGCTTCTGCTAGCGCACTGGGCAATGCACGACCTGCACCACCACCGCCAGCAAAATAGACTTCGGTTACTGATTTAAATTGTTCTCTTGCTTGAGGTTCGAGTATTTCCTCAATGCTATCACGCCGATGAAGGATAGCATCGTTCATTGCTTTAATGGCAACGCGCGCACGTGCTCTCATGAGTGTGGCCAGTGGATATTTAGTCATAGGCTTTCTCCTATTTTTATCTTGCAAAGCACAAGCACTCACTTTAAAATTTAACAACATTGTGCCTTTATTTTAGACTAAATTTCACGATGAAAGTTTCTCCACCACTGTCCATTCATGACTTACTTGCCAGATGCAATCAAATAGCAGGTAAAACCTTAAGCGAGCTTGCAAATGAAATGGATGAAAAGACACCTGCTTCATTGCATCACGCTAAAGGTTGGATAGGACAGTTGTGTGAAAAAGCATTGGGCGCCAATGCAGTCAATCTAGATCAGCCCGACTTTATTGATTTAGGAATTGAACTTAAAACAATACCTGTTAATGCACAAGGTCATCCCAGAGAATCAACTTATATATGCATGGCATCTATCCCAAACACTGAGCGTTCATGGAGCACTTCTCGTGTTTATAGAAAAATGGCAAAAATGCTTTGGGTTCCTATTGAGTCTTCATCTGAAAAGCCGATTGCACAATTAAGGATTGGCACACCTGTGTTGTGGTCACCCTCGCCTGGGATCCAAGCACAGCTACAACAAGATTGGGAAGAATTAATTGAGCTAATCACTTTGGGGAAATATGATCAATTAAGTGCGACTAAAGGAAAATATTTACAAATTCGGCCAAAAGCGGCGAATGCAAAAACCTTTATTCAAGTGATAGACAACCATGGGCAATCTATTTCAATTGTGCCAAAAGGTTTTTATCTTCGCACCTTGCTCACCAAGCAAATTTTGCAAGAAAAATATGTGACTGCTTGAAAACAATATTCATTTCATTTTGGCATATAATTAAATACAAATTTCCCTTTTCTCCCTAAAATATTGCTTATTGGCATAAAAAGCCTCATTTTGCGCATCATGCCAACCTGGCCATCCTAATAGCGGGAAAGGATGCAATAATTTAGGCGTGCTTGGAAACTGTTCACTTAAAATAAATTGTGCCATTTTTTGATCAATCAAATCATTTTTCATTTTATTAGGCAGCATAAAAAAGCTTGGCTCAACTTTCAAAAATACCGCTTTGGCAGTCATACCAATATAAGGTTTTAAAGCTTTTTCCATCAAACCATGTCCAATAATGACCGGCAAACAAGTTTGGGTTATGTTTTTATCGCAAAAAAATTGTTGCCATTGATGATTTTTGAGTAACTCAAAGTGTTGCTCTAAGCTGCTGCAAATCACAACGCCGCACTCATCAAAATGAGCCAGTGTATTTTGCAAAGATGATCTTGATGAAAGCGCAGTTGAGTCTTGGCACATTTTATCGACAATGGCCCTTTTTAGCGCAGGATAGATTAACCAAGTGAGATTGTTGAAAAAATCATGCCAAGATTGTGTGCGCGTTGGAATGTTACCCTGATGATAAATTTCCCATAGGTAGCGCATTTCATTTTTTTGCTCAATAAAACATAAACTTAATTGGCAAGCCTTTGCCAACAAATTGTAATCATCGATATTTGGCCATTCTTTAAGCTTATAGCCCAAAGATTCCCAAAATGGTGATGCACCATTTTGGG
>JBFXKR010000134.1:0-5683 GCA_050173595.1 Candidatus Berkiella sp. | reverse complement strand
CCAAAAAGGATCTAACACACAAAACCCATCTGAGATAACCGCTTGAATAATTTCCTTTTCTTTTTGGAGTGTCTCTCTTAAATCTTGCATTTCTTGAGATGATATTTCCATTGAGCGCTCAATGATATAGCGACTTTGGTCAGCCTCCGAATAGGCAGTATTAACACTTGATAACAGTTTTATAAAGTTATCTGAAAATGTTTCATTACTAGCGAAACCAGCGTTTTTAAGCTGACGCGCAAGTAATCGGTGTAAATTTTCTGGGCTGCTATTTTTCATGGATTGATGTTAGTGTCATTGTTTGATTATGCAAATCACAACTAGGTAACCCACTGGGTGAGATTTCACCATAGGAATAAAAGCCTATCATCGCAGGCGATTTTCCTAAACTCTCTAAACTTGCTTCAACTTCTTCTACTGTTCTTTCTCCTAGCACTAATCTTCTGCCGACACAACTGATAGCAATATTCAAGGTGTTTTGAGGTATAGAAATTTCAGATGCCGCCAATTTGCTTGCGATGGAAGCAGCTTCTATCAGCCTATCAAAATTTGCTTTCATTAATTGGACATACCACCCTTGGGGGATATCACCAGCAAAAGTCATGCTTTGAGAGTTTTGGTCAACAGCTAAGATAGTACGAACCACTTTATCTTTGCTCTTTGTTGATTCACGAATGGATAAAGGGAATAGTAATCCTGCTGCAGGTAAGTCTTTTGCTCGGTCGCCAAGATATTTTTTATAAACTGCTAAAGCAGGCTCACCGTCAATTTCATACAAAATGTTTCCTTTCGAGCGGGTAACAAGTTTCTCAGGACCAAATATGTCCCACCCTCCTTTAGAGCCATAACCTATTTGAATATGATCTCCATATAATCCTATTGCTGTAATTGCATTATAAACGGGTTTTTCGTTTTGCAATATCCAGGTATTTTTAAATTGATTACCATCACCTGCGAGCCCTCCTGTGATGATAACGCTTGGGTCCAAATTTTCTTTGAGGCCCTGTACGAGTGCACTGCCATTGACCATCAGACCATCTGAAAGCACAAATATGGCTTTTAGATTATCACCTTGCAAACTTTGTGTTAATTTTTTGCCAATGCTTTTTGATTGAGTTGCATCTTTGATTTTTTCTGAAACTATTTTAATGTTACTTTTTTCAAACTTGGTGACAGCAACACTGATGCTGCTATCATTAATTGAATCTAGATAGATTTCCCCCGCAGTAGAACAGCCTACGATTTGAGATTGTGGATAGGCAGTCTTAAGTGCTTGAATTGGTGCACAGTTGTTATAAAACTCAGGTGCACAAAAGGCAAAAATCAGTGTGGTGGGAGAATCTAAAGGTGGAAAGGTTTTTACTGACCAGCCACTGTCTTTATTGAAGTGAAATGTCTCAACTTTCATTTTGATGCCTTAATTTTATTTAAGATCTATAAATTTAATCAGAACAATTTGGTATATTGTTTCATGATATATCATAGCTTTTTAATAAAGGCGTTAAGCGCTAAGTGTAAAATATAATTAATGGGTGTAATGTCATCTAAGGAAACGCCAGATGAGAAAAATTCTTTTGATAGAAGATAATGATAATAACACAGAAATTATTGAAGGTTTCCTAAGGCTGGGCATCAATTGTCAGCATGGCATCATTAAGTGTAAAAATGGAAAAGAAGGATGGGATGCACTACTGGCTCATCATGCCGTTATAGATGTAATTTTGCTTGATAAAATGATGCCAATTATGTCTGGCATTGATTTTCTCAAAGTGATGAGAAAAAATGAAACAGTTAACAAAATTCCTGTTATTATGCAAACTGCCTCTACAGAAAAAGAAGATATCTGTGAAAGTTTTAAATTGGGTGTCTATCATTTTTTATCAAAACCGTATTCGCCGATGGTTTTTAATGCCATCGTAAAAGCAGCCATTGATTTGTATAGTAAACAAAGAGAGATGCAAAAGGCCGCCAAAGACAGCAGAACTTTGTTTCAATATGTAAATCAAGCAAGCTTTAAAATTAAAACAATTGAAGATGCTAATATCATTAGCGCAAGTTTGGCTAGTTTGTTTCCTTATCCTGATAAAGTGATTTTAGGAATTTCTGAAATGCTGATTAACGCCGTTGAGCATGGAAATCTTAAAATTTCATATGAAGAAAAATCCAGCTTAAACTTATCAAGCAAATGGCAAGAAGAAGTAAATAACCGATTAAATCTTCCTGAAAACGCAGATAAATTTGTGTCAATCGATTTTCATAAAAATGATCATGAATTAATTTTACATATTAAAGATCAAGGTGAAGGTTTTGAGTTTAAAAAATATCTTGATTTTGATGCCAATCGTGCCATGGATAACCATGGACGTGGTATTGCATTTGCAAACCATATTTGCTTCGATAAAATTGAGTATATGGGACTTGGCAATGAAGTAAAATGCATTGTCAAGAGGACGCCCGCAAGTCTTCCTGCTTCTTAACAAAAACATCTTTTTGTGCAAATAATTTGTAGCTTTTGGTATACTTTGCTTGATTGCAGTCAATCGCTTTGGATATCCGAGGATAAAATGAATAACAACAGATTGCCCTTGCAGCTTGCCTTTATTTTTATTTTATTTAGTTTTATGAATTCTGTTAACGCTTGTACTTCAGTTCGAATCAAAGCTAAAGATACGGATGTGATTTATGGCAGAACCATGGAATTTGCTCAAGACTTACAATCTAGCATTATCTATGTCCCTGAAGGGGTTACTTATCAAGGAACGACCGCCCCTGGTGTCACCGATGGTAAGAAGTGGCAGGTAAAATATCCTTTTACCGGCGTCAGTGCCTATCATTTGCCACATGCAGTTGATGGTGTAAACACACAAGGGCTTGCAGTTGGGATCTTGTTTTTTCCAAATTATGCCCAATATCCTGTACCAACACCTACCAATAAACCCATTGGCATTGCTCCTTGGGAGTTGGGAACCTACTTACTGAGTAATTTTGCGACAATTGCACAAGTGATTGAAGGGTTAAAATCAGTTGTGGTGTTAGGCGTGCCTTTGACCAAAGATGGCAGCATACCGCAGTATCATTACACGGTGCACGATGCTAAAGGGAATAGCCTGGTGATAGAATACGTTGGTGGTGAACTTACTACATTCGAAAATCACCTTGGCGTTTTAACCAATTCTCCCACTTTTGATTGGCATGTCACCAATTTGCGCAATTATGTTAATTTAACAGTGAATAATGTACCGCCGATTAATATATCAGGGACAGAGCTGATAGGTTTTGGGCAAGGAACAGGGCTTTTAGGATTACCAGGTGATTTTACACCGCCATCACGATTCGTGCGCGCAGTGGCTTTCACGCAATCTTCTGTGCCTTCGATGACAGGATATGATGCTATTTTTCATGTTTTTCACATCATGAATCAATTTGATATTCCAAAAGGTGCCGTAAGAAGTAAAGAGGGCACCAATACTTTAATGGAATATACACAATGGACTACAGCAAGTAATTTAAAAGATAAAACCTATTTTTATCGGACTTATCTTCACTCGCAGATCCATAAAATTGACTTAACTAAAATGAGCCCTAAAATTAAAAAAATCCAATGGTATCCCATGTCTAAAGATGTTAATTATTTTAAAGAAGTAACCGAATTTTCTGATTCGATTAAGGGCTAACTATTTAAGTGCAATATCAAGCGCAACATGACTTTGCGCTTGATATTAGTGGTGTTGATTAAACTATTGCATTTTAACAGCGGCTGTTTTTGGTTTAGGGGTAGGGGGAATTGAAGGTGCGTGTCTTGCTCCTTGACGAATAAAATCACGCAGAGGAAAAAACCCCTTATTTTCTGGTGGGCTATAGTGTCTTGTAACATCATCACTATCATCGTCACTTGAATTGTTATCATCACTGATTTGAAGCGCGTCTAATTGTGCTACTGCATCATCAAAAAGATCATCCCTTCTTTGATGGTAAAGTTTGAGTGTATTTGCCTTATTGCTGAAAATTTCAATCTTCTCGCCACCATCTATTCTTTGATAGGTTTCACCGTTTCGTTTCATGATGATAGTTATATTGGGAGGAAAAATATAATTTTCCTCTTCAAAATAATTAAATAAATCTTGAGGCGTCGTTTTGGTTGGATCATCATGAGGACTAACAACAAACACTTTTTTATTGCGATCAGTATATTTTCTTATGATAACTTCAATTTCACGCGCTGCATGCTTTTTCTGACTGCCAGTTAAGGCATAAACATTAAAATCTGGGATATGAGAAAAACGATCATCCAGAGGAACTACGCTTGGCTTAGATTTTTCTTTAAACATTAATTGGCTGACAATGTGGTTGACAGTATGCTTGATTTGACGTTGCGAGTAACTCATATTGTTCATTCCTTGAGGTTGGAAATTGATGGGCTATGTGAAGAAATAAACAGCTGAAAATTTTATCAAATCCTTTTGATGAGACTCTATTCTACAATATTGAAATTCAATGAGGCTGTCAATTGCTAGCCGTAAATCTAGCACTCGGAAAGGCATCATCAAGCAACTTAAGTATTGTTGCGATAACACATTAAGGAAGGATCTATTAAAGACATTAAAATGATAGCAAAGCAGCAAAATGTACATAATTTAGATTATGATGGTAAGCTCAGTGAACTGTATAAAATATACGCGTTGAGCTTGTCGTTAAGTATTTTAACATTGGGGCTTTATCATTTTTGGGGAAAAACCCGAAAAAGACGCTATATTACATCATCATTTATTTTGGATAATGACAGGTTTGAATATACAGGTTATGCCAAAGAATTATTAATTGGTTTAATGGTTGGCTTAATTCTATTGGCTGTGTTTTCGTTGCCTTTTTTATGGGCGCAAGATAAAATTGAGGCAGCAAATCAGACAAAAGAGCAATCGCATCATGAAGCTAATGATGCCAACCATAATGAAGAAAATCCAACAGTACATCATTTTGAACAGCAAGATGCATTTAATCAAAACAAAGTTATTGCAGAATTTGTAAGTTTCTCACAGTTTTGGGTTCAGCTTAATAATCAGGGATTTTACATCAATTACCAAAAAGGTTTGTTAGATGTGAAATGGCGTATATCAATCGCCTTTTTTGATTCATCACTTGATGCAAAATTTAAGCCTAAAAATAACAAATCATTATTAACAGCTATTATAATCATACCCCTTTATTTGGTTTTTATTTTTGCTTGCTTACCTTTTATCATTGTGTTTGGATCACTGCGATATCGCGTATCAAGATTGCGTTGGCGAGGGATAAGAGCACATTTAGAGGGCTCAGCAATCATATACTCATTACTTGGGCTACTTCATACTATTCTAAAGGTAATAACTTTAGGTTTTTGGATCCCAATTAGCGATATTATATTGAATAAATACAAGGTGAAAAAACTCTACTTTGGCAATCAGCAAGCCACTTTGAATTTCTCCTATCAAAGATTAATTTTAACGAATTTGGCCACTATTGGGGCTAGTATTTATGTGGTTGGATTAATGCTGCTCATTGGCTATTTTGTTTTACCATTTATTGCAAAGCATGCTCCCCAAGAAGGTTGGTTAATTGAGAAATTAATTTATACCCTGTTAAAAGAAGGTTACTATATTGTACTGCTTGTTTTAATTTGGATCTGTTACATTCCACGATATTGGTA
>JBFXKR010000133.1:0-5722 GCA_050173595.1 Candidatus Berkiella sp. | reverse complement strand
TACTCGCTGCACCCATCCCCCCGTGGGACCCCTGCAGCTGCGTTCAAATGCAATAGCACATCAAATTCAAAAAATTTGTTCAAGATCTCTTGAATGCTATTTAGATATATCGCACCTCATACTGTAAATAGTTACCGAGCTTTAGGGGGCTTTTAATGAGTTGATTACTTAAAACAAAACAAATTGAATGACTTAAGAAAAGTCTTGGGTTAAAGGGATGGCATCTTTTTGAGAAATCGCTTACAGATCATCGGGCCAATATTGCAAAGATTATAAGGATGCAACAAAGTCGTTTAAGGTTTTTTCATAGCTTTGGATAATCGTTTCAATATCTTTGGCTTGCATAATATAAGGTGGCAAGAAGCGCACTACATGGGGCTGGGGTACATTAACTAATAAGCCATGCTGCAAAGCAATTTTAAAGATCTTTTTACAAGGGGCGTGGCATTCTACGCCAATCATTAAGCCTTTACCGCGGATCATTTTAACGGCTTCATGTTTGCTAAATTCATCGGTTAAGGCCAAAAGTAAAGCTTTTCCTTGTTCATGCGCATTTTGGATTAACTTTTCACTTTGTAATAGCTCAATTGTCTTTAAAGCCATGGCGCAAGCGAAAGGATTACCGCCTAGCGTTGAACCATGGGTTTCAGGGGCAAATAAGTGGTTGGTATTGCCACTGGTTAAGCAAGCCCCAATTGCGATGCCATTGGCTAAACCTTTTGCTAAGGTCAGCACATCAGCGTGAATACCGGCATGCTCAATGGCTAAAAATTTGCCGGTTCGCCCCATGCCCGATTGGATCTCATCAGCCATGAGTAACCATTTTTGCTCAGAGCATAATTGCCGTAGTGCTTGCAAGAATTCAATGGAGGCAACATGAATACCGCCCGCGCCTTGTATAGGTTCAAAGAGCACGGCCACCACATCTCGACGTGAATGCGCTATTTTTTTCAAGGCATGTAGATCGCCAAAGGGTACTCGGATAAAACCACTGGCAAGTGGTTCAAAACCCGCTTGAATCTGACGAGCCCCACTGGCTGAAAGCGTGGCCACGGTACGGCCATGAAAAGCATTATCAAAAACAACAATGGTTGGATATTCTATGTTTTTGCGATGTCCGTAAAGACGTGCAACTTTAATGGCTGTTTCGTTAGCTTCAGAGCCACTGTTAGCAAAAAATACTTTGTCCATGTTTGTGAGTTTACAAAGTCTTTCTGCGAGTACCTCTTTTTCAGGGATTTGATACAAATTAGAAACATGCACTAAGCGCTGTGCTTGCTCTTTGGCTTGCGCAACCCACATAGGATGGCTGTGACCTAGAATATTTACCCCAATACCGCTAATCGCATCAAGGTAGCGTTTTTCTTGCTCGTCTATTAGCCACATACCTTCACCGCTGGTAAAGGTAATGGCTAAGGGATCATAAGTGGCTAATAAACGAGACATAAAAAACCTATCGTATTTTATTTGGCAAAATTTTGGGCAACAAAATCCCAATTCACTAATTCCCAAAAATGCTCAACATATTTTGGGCGAGCATTGCGATAATCGATGTAGTAAGCATGTTCCCACACATCGCACGTTAACAATGCTGTTTGGTTTGATGTCATTGGGGTTTGTGCATTACTGGTGCTCACAAGCTCTAATTCACCGCTTTTATTTTTAACTAACCATCCCCAGCCAGAGCCAAAGGTGGTAATCGCTGTTTTGCTAAAAGCTTCTTTGAATTGTTCAAAAGAGCCGAATGCTTTATCGATAGCCGCTGCTAATTCTCCCTTGGGAGCGCCACCACCATTTGGGCTTAAGCAATGCCAATAGAAGGTATGATTCCAAATTTGCGCAGCATTATTAAAAATGCCACCCGTCGCAGTTTTGATAATGTCTTCTAAGCTTTTGTTGGCAAATTCAGTATTAGGAATAAGATTATTTAAATTATCCACATAGGCTTTATGATGTTTACCATAATGGTATTCCAAAGTTTCGCGTGAAATGTGGGGGGCTAAAGCATCCATTTCGTAGGGAAGAGGGGGTAATTGAATCGCCATAACAGCTCCATAAAAAGTTTTAAAACTAACTACCAGACCTTAAACCGTGTAGATCTTTGTGAACAGACAGTCTATTGGCCTCTTCTCACTATGGCAAGCCATTTAGATATGATTCTTATGCCAAAATGCTCTAAAATAGGTCCTGTTGTTTTGCAATCAAAAGGGCTACCTACCATGGATACATTGGCGCGCATTCAGTCGCAAATTAAAAATAATCACTTACTGCTTTATATGAAAGGCACTCCGCAATTTCCGCAATGTGGATTCTCAGGCCAAGTGGCCCACATATTAAAACTATGTAATGCGAAATACGCGTATGTGAACATATTGGAAAACCCAGATATTCGACAAACATTACCACTTTACGCAAATTGGCCTACTTTTCCTCAACTGTATCTCAACGGTGAACTTATCGGTGGTTGTGATATTGTGACTGAGCTGTTTGAAAGTGGCGAGTTGCAAAAACAACTGACTGAAGGTGGCGTGGTAGCCGCTCAGATGGAGGCGGTCGCTGCTCAAGAGTAGCCTACTCTTTGCATTTTGAATTTAGGCGGTGTTGCTTGCGCTCGTTCACCCGTGCGAGCCCTGCGAAGCTTCTTAGCGAAGAAGGGTTATGTGCCAAAGCGTACACGCTAGGGGTTTCACTCGCTTGGCGCCTAGCCTAAATCCAAACTGCTTCGAGTATATACTCTTTGCATGAAGATGCGATTGATAAGGGATATGTGTTAGCATAAACCCAAATATATTGAATAAATTAGATTTTTAATGAGGAGATTGACATGAGCGTATTAGTAGGCCGTAAAGCCCCCGATTTTACTTGTGCAGCTGTCTTAGGAAATGGCGACATTACCGGACAATTTAAACTTTCAGATGCCATTAAAGGCAAATATGGTTTGCTGTTCTTTTATCCCTTAGACTTCACTTTTGTTTGCCCATCAGAGTTGATCGCTTTAAATAAGCGCATGAAGCAATTTAAAGAACGTGGCGTTGAAGTGATTGCGATTTCTATCGATTCACAATTTACCCATAACGCATGGCGTAATACCGCTATCAAAGATGGTGGTATTGAATCAGTTGAATACACCATGGCGGCCGATGTGCATCATCGCATTTGTCAAGCTTATGGCGTTGAACATCCAGAAGCCGGTGTTGCCTTTAGAGCAGCGTTTATTATCGACAAGAATGGCATTGTACGCTCACAACTCGTAAATGATTTGCCAATTGGTCGCAATATTGATGAAATTATTCGCACTGTTGATGCTATTCAATATAACGAAGCGCATGGAGAAGTTTGCCCAGCTGGTTGGAAAAAAGGCGAAGTTGCTATGCAAGCAACACCAGCAGGTGTTGCGAGTTATCTTGCTGCAAATGAGAATGTTTTGTAAAAATTTTGTAGTAATGCAAGGGCCGGCAGTTGTCGGCCCCGATATATGGAATGGATGCCATGTTGAACAAAACCCCTTTCCCACATCTATTTGCGCCCCTTGATCTACAATTTACAACTTTAAAAAACCGCATTGTCATGGGCTCTATGCATACGGGCCTAGAAGAAACAGAGCATGGCTTTGAAAAAATGGCTGCCTTTTATGAAAGAAGAGCTGTTGGTGGGGTTGGGTTAATAGTCACAGGTGGGATTGCGCCCAATATCGCAGGGTGGGTTGCTCCTTTTTCTGCCAGAATGACATCCAAAAAGCATGCACAAGAACATCAGATAATTACCCAAGCTGTGCACCATGGCAAGGGTAAAATTGCCATGCAAATTTTGCACTCAGGGCGTTATGGTTATCATCCCCTTGCTGTTGCGCCATCGCGTATAAAATCACCCATTAGTCCTTTTGCACCTTGGCGCTTATCAAAGCGCGGTATTCAAAATACCATCGACGATTATGTACGTGCTGCCACCTTGGCACAAACTGCTGGTTATGATGGCGTTGAAATTATGGGCTCAGAGGGTTACTTAATTAATGAGTTTTTAGCAAAACGCACCAATCAGCGAGATGATGAGTGGGGCGTACAATATGAAAACAGGATGCGTTTTCCTGTCGAAATTGTTAAGCAAACCCGTCAGGCAGTTGGAAATGATTTTATTATTATCTATCGATTATCAATGCTTGATTTAGTGCCAGATGGTAGCCAATGGCAAGAGATTGTGCGTTTAGCCAAGGCGGTACAAGATGCGGGTGCCAGTATTATCAACACCGGTATTGGTTGGCATGAAGTGCGCATTCCGACCATTGCCACCAAAGTGCCAAGACGCGCCTTTAGCTGGGTTACCCACAAGCTGCGAGGCGAAGTGACAATTCCCTTAGTTACCAGTAACCGAATCAACGATCCTGGCGTTGCTGAATGGGTGTTAAAAGAGCAACATGCTGATCTGGTTTCTATGGCAAGACCGTTACTTGCTGATCCTGATTTTGCCAATAAAGCCATGCTTGATGATGCTCAATCAATTAACACCTGTATTGCTTGTAATCAGGCTTGTTTAGATTACATTTTTCAAAAAAAGCGTGCGACTTGTATGGTCAATCCACAAGCTTGCTATGAAACCGAATTAAAATTTAAACCAACCCATGTAAAGAAAGAAATAGCTGTGGTAGGGGCAGGACCTGCGGGTATGTCTTTTGCTTTGGAAGCGGCCAAACGGGGTCATTTGGTCACTATCTATGAACAACAATCTCAAATCGGTGGTCAATTTAATTTAGCCAAGAAAATTCCTGGCAAAAAAGAATTTAATGAAACGCTGCGTTATTTTAATCATGAACTCACCAAAGCCGGCGTGAGGATGATGCTTAACACGGTGGTGACATCTGAACTATTTAAAGCGCATCATTTTGATCACATTGTTGTGGCAACGGGTATTAAACCTCGCGTGCCAGACATCGAGGGGATTAAGCATCCTAAAGTGGTTTCCTATCTTGATGTTATCAATGGTAACAAATCAGTAGGCAATAAAGTGGCCATCATGGGGGCAGGTGGTATTGGCTTTGATGTGGCAGAATTTTTATCGCACCATGGCACAGTACACCCCAGTGAAAGCATCGAAGATTATTTACATTACTGGGGAATTGATCCCACTAATGAAGCCAGAGGTGGTGTTGCGGGAATTAATCCCGTGGAAGTGTCATCGCCAAGAGAAATATATCTTTTGCAACGTAAACAAGAAAAAATGGGTAAAAACTTAGGTAAAACCACGGGCTGGATCCATCGCACGGAATTAAAACGTAAAAAAGTGAACATGCTTGAGGGCGTCACCTATGTAAAGATAGATGACGAGGGATTGCATATTCTCAAAGAGGGCAAAGCGCACTGTTTGGCCGTGGATAATGTGGTGAACAGCGCAGGGCAATTACCCAATCGAGACTTACATACGCAATTATCGGCATTAGGGATCCCCTTATCACTTATTGGTGGGGCGGATGTGGCCTTGGAGCTGGATGCCGTACGTGCCATACGTCAAGGTGCACAGCTGGCATCCCAGATTTAGTTAACCTTCAAAACTATAAACTTGCACAGTTGTAAATTCTAGCATTTAATTAAAAAAACGCGGGCAAGTAGCTAACTATAAATATATTCAGTATTCTCAGGCAATGAATCATCAGTTCAAAATGAAAAGAAAATATACTCGAATCAGTTTGAATTTAGTCGAGGCGACAAACTAATGAATAACCTGTAGTGTA
>JBFXKR010000132.1:0-5733 GCA_050173595.1 Candidatus Berkiella sp. | reverse complement strand
CTTAGATTTTTCCAAATTATACTGGATCATATTTAGGCGTTTGCGAAATCTATCAGAACATTCCAACGTTGACACATTCTTTGTAAAGTAATCCCCGAGAGCTCTTTTAGCAAAATTTCCCATTGATCCAATATTTCAAAATAGGCTTTATCCCGTTGAAAATCTGCCACTTTAAATTGTAGCTCTCCTGTTTGGCGCACTCCCAGCACTTCTCCAGGGCCTCGCAAGCTAAGATCTTCTTCGGCAATGATAAAACCATCCATGGTATCTCTCATTATTTTTAGCCGTGCTTGCGCCATTTTACTCAAAGGGGACTGATATAACAGCACACAATAACTTTGGTGCTCACCTCTGCCTACCCTGCCACGTAACTGATGCAGTTGAGCAAGCCCAAGGCGTTCTGGATTTTCGATGACCATTAAAGTGGCATTGGGTACATTCACCCCTACTTCTATAACAGTTGTGGCAACTAATACTGCAATCTCATTGCGATAAAAGGCCTGCATCACACTTTCTTTCTCAATAGCGTCCATTTTCCCATGAACCAGGCCCACTTTAACGTTGAGTGCTTCTTGTAATTGGCTTTGCACACTTTGTGCTGCCTGGCACTGCAGGGTTTCTGATTCTTCTATCAAGGTACAGACCCAATATACTTGCTGTCCCTTTTCGCAAACAGCGATTAATTTTTCAATGATCTCATCTCGACGTTTGTGTGGCACACTGATAGTAACAATCGGTTGTCGATTAGGTGGCAAGCTATCAATGACAGAAATGTCTAAATGCGCATAGTGACTCATCATCAGTGTGCGCGGGATAGGGGTAGCTGTCATGATTAATTGATGTGGGTAAGAGGTTATTTGTGCTGTTTTTCCTTTAACATGTAGCGCCAGTCGCTGATGAACGCCAAAACGATGTTGCTCATCAATGATAACTAATCCAAGCTCATTGAATTGTACCTCATCTTGAAACAAAGCATGCGTGCCAATCACAATATGTGTTAATCCTAAGGCAATATTTTCCAAAACATTGCGTCTTGCTTTGGCTTTAAGCTTTCCAGTGAGTAACTCACAACGATACCCCAAAGCGCTAAACCAATTTATAAAATGAGCCAGATGTTGCTCAGCAAGAATTTCTGTTGGCACCATAATCGCCACTTGCTTAGCATTCGCAACAACGGCTAAGGCTGCCAGCGCTGCAACCACTGTCTTACCACTACCAACATCGCCTTGAACCAACCTTAACATAGGGGCTTCTTTTGCGAGATCATCTCTAATTTCACCCCACACTTTTTCTTGCGCAGAAGTTAACGTAAATGGCAGCTTTGCAAGAAAAGATTTTAAGGCTTGTTCACTGAGCAAAAAGGGCTTAGCGTAGCGCTCTTTGGCTATGGATTTTAGATTCTTTAAACTAATATAGTGAGAAAATAACTCTTCACTGATTAATCTTTTGTAGGCCGGATGCGCTCTATTGATAAGTGCATCAATGTCTTCACTGTGACTTGGCTGATGAATGGTTTTTAACGCTTGCACCCAAGATGGCATTGGAAAACTAGATGATAAAGCATCGGCAAAAAAGTCTTTTTGCTTATATTGTTGCTGGTAAGTTAACATTAAACTGGCGATGGTTTTCCTTAGCCAAGCTTGCGATAAACCCAACACACTTGGATACACTGGCGTCAAGGTGTTTGGCATCGGTTTTTCATCGATAATAACTTCACACTCTGGGTGAACTATTTGATAAAACTGATTGTTTACCTTAACTTGTCCAAAACAACGAAGTATAGTGCCTTGCACCCAACTTTTTTGCATATTTGGGTGAAAATTAAAAAACACCAAATTGATAATGCCAGATTGATCTGAAAGTGCAATAATTGCTCTTTTTTTACGCTTACCTTCAATTTTAACTGAGATTATTTTCCCCTGAATAACAACAAGTTGATCAGGATTTAGATCTTTAATCAAAGTTAAACGTGTTCTGTCTTCATATCGGTAGGGACAGTGTAAAATCAGATCGCCAATTTTATGTATGCCAAGTTGGATTAATTTATCAGCAATTTTATCGCCGACACCTTTTAAGGTCCTAACGGGTGCGTACCAGTCGAATGGTGCTTGGACTTTGGATAACACTGTCACAATATTATTTTCCGCGTACGATGCGTGTTACTTCTTGTACAGTTCGTAATCTTCTCATGGTTCTTGCTAAATGAGAACGACTTTGAACGGCAACAATAAATTTTACGGTATTGTGCCTTCCATCTCTTTCATCAACATGAACGTTAATAATATTAGCGCTGGTATCGGATATGGCAGCGGCTAAATGCGCTAAAACGCCCTTACCATTAATGACATCAACAACAATGGGAACCGGAAAATCACCAATAACATTTTCTTCCCATTTAACATTAATGCACTGATTGGGACTTCGTTTAAGCTTAGCAACTTTGGGGCACTTTTCTCGGTGAATCATAACACCCTGCCCCATATTCAGTTGGCCTACCACTAAATCTCCTGGAATAGGATAGCAGCATTTCGCATAGTTAACGACCAGCCCTTCTGTACCTTGGATCTTCAAAACGTCTTCTTTTTGACTAGATTTTGTAAGGTTCTTTTGTTGATGATAGGTCATAATCCTTTGTGCAACTAAAGGCGCCATGCGCTTGCCAAGGCCAACATCTTCGTATAAATCATTTAAGCTATTTAAGCCAAAATCTTTAATAATAGACTGCCAGCTTTGAGCATTAAAACTATCAATGCTGATACCCGCTTGAGCCAGTGCGTTTTGAATTAATCGTTTACCTAATGCTTGAGACTCAGAGCATTGCTGGCTCTTTAACCAATGTCTTATATTACTTCTGGCTTTGCCTGTCACAGCAAAAGATAACCAAGCGGGATTTGGATGTGCCCCCTTGGCGGTGATTATTTCAACGGTTTGCGCATTTCGCAGCCGTGTTGAAAGTGGTGCAAGTCTTCTATCGATTTTACAACCAACACAGGCATTACCAATATCTGTATGAACCAAATAAGCTAAATCAACTGGTGTTGCACCTTGTGGTAGCGATAAAATGTTTCCTTTAGGGGTAAAAACATAAACTGCATCAGAAAATAGATCAATTTTAACATTCTCAATAAACTCTAAAGAGTTACCGGTGTTTTTTTGTATTTCTAGTAAGCCTTTTAACCACTCTCGAGTATGGATATTGGCGGTTTCTTTCTCAGCTGTTTTATATACCCAGTGAGATGCCACGCCATTTTCAGCGAGTTCTTCCATTTCTTGAGTACGAATTTGCACTTCAATCGGTACACCATGTGGACCAATTAAGGTTGTATGCAGTGATTGATAACCATTCGCTTTGGGGATCGCAATGTAGTCTTTAAATCGTCGCGAAATAGGACGATACGTATTATGCACTATCCCTAGAGCAAGATAGCAATCCTCAGGATTTTTAACAATAATTCGAAAAGCATATACATCCATGACCTCTGACAAAGACAAACGCTTTTTATGCATTTTAAGGTATAAGCTATAAAGATGTTTTTCCCTACCCCATACAGAAAATTCTTTAAGGCCCTTGTCTTGTAGGCTCTTTTGAATATCTTTTTCAATGGTTCTTATCAGCGCTTTTCGATTACCTTTAGCACGTCGTACCGATTCTTTTAAAACACGATAGCGTAAAGGATATAGCGCAGCAAAACCTAAGTCTTCGAATTCAACCCGCATGTGATTCATGCCCAATCGATAAGCAATGGGGGCATAGATCTCTAACGTTTCAAGCGCAATGCGTCTTCTTTTTTCCGTGGGCATGGCGCCCAGCGTGCGCATGTTATGCAATCTATCGGCTAATTTTATCAAGATGACGCGTATATCTTGCGCCATCGCCAACATCATTTTACGAAAATTTTCAGCTTGAGCTTGCTCTTTACTTTCAAAAGTAATGAGCTTTAATTTGCTCACGCCGTCTACCAACTCAGCAACTTTTTCACCGAAACGCGAACTAATAGTGCCTTTATCAATAGAAGTATCTTCAATAACATCATGGAGCATCGCCGCCATGATGCATTGATGATCCATGTGCATGCCTGCAAGAATTCTTGCCACTTCGACGGGGTGTGAAATATAAGGTTCACCGGTATAACGTTTTTGACCTTCGTGCGCTTTTGATGCCGTCATGTAGGCTTGCGTAATCTCTTCTACTTGTTCTTGCGATAAGTAGAGCGCTAATTGATCTCGCAAATCGGTAAAATCGAACACAGGAATTCCCCAATGATGATCTTAACTTTCTGCCTCAGTGAGAATAGTACGTGTTACAAATCCACCAGCAATTTCGCGCAAAGCCACTACCGTTGGTTTATCATTTTGCCAAGGTACCATTGGCTCTGAGCCGGTCATGGCTAATTGCCTTGCACGTTTTGTTGCCACTAAAACAAGTTCAAATCGATTATCTACGCTTCCTAAGCAGTCCTCTACAGTAATACGAGCCATGCTAGTCTTTCTCCTTTGTGTTTATAAATATATGTTAACTCACTTTGCGTAATGACACTAGTGTGTTTTCACTCATTAAATGATGCCAGTAACTTTTCATAACGTTGTTTTTGAGATGTCATTTTTAGTCTTTGTGCTTTGAAAATAGTTATCAAATCATCCAAAGCATTCTCAAAAGAATCATTAATAACAACATAATCATAATCTTTAAAATGTGAAACTTCTGAGCTTGCTTTTGCCATGCGTGAAGTAATCACTTCTTTAGAGTCTTGGTTGCGCGTTTGTAAACGAGCAAATAATGCTTCCTTAGACGGAGGCAAAATAAAAACACTCACACAATCCATTTGCGCTTTAACTCGCATGGCACCTTGCCAATCGATTTCCAAGATAACATCACATCCTGAGTCTAATTGTGAAAGCACCCATTCTTTTGAGGTACCATAGTAATGATTAAACACTTGAGCAGACTCTAAAAAATGGTTCGCTTTTTGATAATTACCAAACTGCTCATCTGAGACAAAAAAATAATTGACACCATCAACTTCCCCCACTCGAGGCGCACGGGTTGTGTGTGATACGGATACTTTCACGTTGCTTAATTTTTGCAATAAGGCTGCGACTAATGTTGTCTTTCCCCCGCCAGAGGGCGCAGAAATGATAAATAATGTTCCTCGCATTTACTTACTCCACATTTTGGATCTGCTCACGCATTTGCTCAATTAACACTTTCAGCTCAATGGCAGCCCCTGTCACGATAGTATCGGCTGCTTTTGCACCAAGCGTGTTGGCCTCGCGATTCATTTCTTGCATTAAAAAATCTAAGCGTCGCCCCATAGCGCCTTGCTCATCAAGCGCACGTAATACTTCATTAACATGTGTGCCAAGACGCGCGACTTCCTCTTCAACATCTATGCGTGTTGCAAACAGTACCATTTCTTGTTCAAGACGTTGGGAGTCAAGTGTTGCTTGAATATCACTTAACTTTTGCGTTAATTTTTGCTTTTGTGATGCCAAACAATATGGCAAGCGTTCTTTCACTAAATCAACTTGTACTAATACTTGCTCAAGCTTGGTCTTTAAAATATTTGCTAATTGTTGCCCTTCTCTTTTTCTGGTGTCGGTGAGATCGGATAATGCTTGTAATAGCAACTGTGTCAAAGGCTCTTTTAAGCTACCAAGATCGCGCGCTTGGCTACTGATCACTTCTGGCCAACGTAAAATATCAATTGCTTTGACATCACCTGTCACGCCTGG
>JBFXKR010000131.1:0-5738 GCA_050173595.1 Candidatus Berkiella sp. | reverse complement strand
CTTCCGATCTACTTTAATCATGTGGTGGTGTTTGATACCAAATATCCTGACAGACACAATCTTTATTTCTTCGCCAGCGAACAGCCGATGCCATTTTTGGCAGATTTTAGGGATAATTAACCTATTTTAAATGTAGGGGGTTAAATTAGATTTCAATACCAAGCAGCGGTAGCTGCGCAACATGCTGATTAAACAAGATTCTGGCGCCAACTGCCGCGGCGCCGAGATTTTTTAATATAATGAGGTCAAGTATGAAGTTATTAAATACAAATGAATTGAAATGCGTTGCAGGTGGTTTAGAAGGAAATCTAACAGCAGAATTTTATTACTCTATTCCTTACACCTATAATTATAATGAACCTTCTCCTGTTCATGTTAGCTATGAAATGACGATAACCGGCCCAGCAGATGATATTTTGTTTAAAATAAAATCCCAAGATTATCCACATTTTGTAGAAGGTTATGAAGAGTTAAAAATATCAAGTATTTATATTCGTAACGTATAAAGATTAGCAATAAATCGAAGAGGGGCATCTTTGCCCCTACAATCCTATCTTGATTTCATCCCTTTACCCTTAGCGGGATCTTTATGGCCCAAAATGATGTCTTGATTTTCAACAACCAATTCTTGGGCGCGCTTTAAAGATTCAGGTGTGCCGATATCAATAAACGGCGCATTGCTATCAATCACTTCAATATGTTTTCCATCATTAAGCCAGCTTGGGAAACATTCATTTTCAAGGCTGGTTTCTTTTTCTGGAATAATAGTTGAAAGTAAATCGTTTCTCATCAAATAGACGCCAGCATTGATAAGTCCGCTGCCAGGATGCTTTTCTTTAAAGGCTACAAGCCGCTGATTCTTGTCTGTTTCTAATCTACCAAAGCGTCCAGCATTGCTAATGTTTGCGCCAAGTATAAGTGCATCTAAGTTGCTTGAACTTTTAAACCTTTCAATAATTGGTTTTATGTCTTCTAGCAAAATGGAATTACCATTGACAACAAAAGTGTAAGTTGAAGGAAATCGATTGGCACATAAAGCGGTTGCGCCTGCCGTTCCTAATGGGCGGTTTTCAGTGACAACATCAAGCATTAAGGATGGTTCTTGGCTAGAGAGATGATGTACCCAAGCGTTCACTCTTTCAGCAAAGTGACCTGCAGAATAAATAATATGATTAAACCCGATGGTTTTGAGCCACTGTGTAACCCAGTATAAAAATGCTTCACCAGCAACGGGGATCAAGGAATCGGGCAAATCAGGATATTCATTATTGATAGAGCGTTTGCCGCCAACTAAAACTATTGCAACCATTGACTACTTCTTCCATAAAGAGATGGATTTTTTTAAACGAATCGGAAAAAATACCTGTGTTTTTTAAGCATTGCAATCCTTTTGTTTAAAATCAGCTCTTTGTTTGTTGGTTTACGAATTAATGTTATGTTTCTGATTTAATCCTCTTTAGTGATTGAGGAATGGTGAAATTTAAAAATTAAATTTGGTAATAGACTAACATATTTAGAACCTCAATGAAATCATATTATTAGCACAAGCCAAGGTTGCCTATCTGCGAGGGTGGTGTTTGACATTTAGTTGTTTTTACAAATGATCACGGTACAATCTCATCATCATTACAGCACCCATCTAATAAAAGAGTTAAGACATGTCGGAAGTTTTAAAAAAGGCGTTAATTACAGGTGTTACTGGGCAAGATGGGGCATACCTTGCCGAGTTTTTATTACAAAAAGGCTACGAGGTACATGGCATAAAACGTCGTACATCGCTTTTTAACACAGATAGAATTGATCACCTTTACCAAGATCCCCATGTGGATCAGCGTCGCTTCATACTTCATCACGGAGATATGACTGATAGTTCCAGTTTAATTCGAATCATCCAGCAAATTCAGCCAGATGAAATTTATAATTTAGCAGCCCAAAGTCACGTGGCTGTCTCTTTTGAGGAGCCAGAATATACAGCTAATGCCGATGCCTTAGGTGCTTTGAGAATTTTAGAAGCCATTCGGATTTTAGGTTTAGAAAAAAAGACACGTTATTATCAAGCATCCACTTCTGAGCTTTTTGGTAAAGTGCAAAGTTTTCCTCAAAATGAGAAGACACCTTTTTATCCACGCTCACCTTACGCGGTGGCAAAATTATATGCGCATTGGATCACCATTAACTATCGTGAAGCATATGGTATTTATGCTTGCAATGGGATTTTGTTTAATCATGAATCGCCTGTTCGTGGTGAAACCTTTGTCACAAGAAAAATTACACGCGCCTTAGCGCGGATTAAGCTGGGTATGCAAGATTGTTTGTATTTAGGTAATCTTGATGCAAAGCGCGATTGGGGACATGCGAGAGACTATGTTCAAATGCAATGGCTAATGTTGCAACAAACGAAACCAGATGATTTTGTGATTGCCACCGGCGAACAATATAGCGTGCGTGAGTTTGTCAATATTGCCGCAAAAGAAATGGGAATCGAGGTTCGTTGGGAAGGCAATGCTGAAAATGAAAAAGGGTTTGATGCTAAAACAGGTGTATGCATTGTCGCTGTTGACTCACGATACTATCGGCCCGCAGAAGTTGAAACGTTGCTCGGCGATGCCACTAAGGCAAAAGATATTTTAGGCTGGGTTCCTAAAACGAGCTTTAGTGAACTGGTCAAAGAAATGGTGAAAGAAGATTTGGCCTTAGCAAAAAGAGATGCTTTTTGCCAAAAAGAAGGCTTTAAAGTATTTGAGTATCAAGAATAAATGATGAAACCAAACGATAAGATTTATGTGGCAGGTCATAAAGGGCTTGTAGGCTCAGCATTAATACGAGCTTTGCAAGCGAAAGGTTATGACAACATTATTACGCGCACCCATAGCCAGTTAGAGTTAATGGATAAAGCTGCGGTTGATGCATTTTTTAATCAAACAAAACCAGATTATGTGTTTTTGGCAGCAGCGAAAGTGGGTGGCATTTGGGCGAATGATAATTATCCTGCTGATTTTATTTATCAAAACCTTTTAATTCAAAATAACATTATCAATGCCTCAAAAGAAAATCAGGTTCAAAGATTGCTGTTTTTGGGATCATCTTGCATTTACCCAAGGAATTGCCCTCAGCCGATTAAAGAAGACTATTTGCTCACGGGCACTTTAGAAGCAACAAACAGACCTTATGCGCTTGCTAAAATTGCGGGCATTGAACTGTGTTGGGCTTTTAACCGTCAATTTGGCACAAAATATTTAGCAGTAATGCCAACAAATCTTTATGGGCCTGGTGATAACTATGATTTAAAAACATCTCATGTTATTCCAGCCTTAATTCGTAAAATGCATGAAGCAAAAGAAAATAATGCCAAACAAGTCGTTGTTTGGGGCACAGGAACACCTAAAAGAGAATTTTTATATAGCGATGATTTAGCCGACGCTTGTTTATTTTTAATGAATTTAGATGATCAAAAATTTAATAACTTAATTTCAAGCAAAGAAAGTGCCCCTATTGTTAACATCGGTTGTGGTGAAGATTTAACCATTTCTGAATTAGCGCACACCATTGCCAAAGTGGTGGGCTTTGAAGGTGAGATTGTATTTGACAGCACAAAGCCAGATGGGACGCCTAGGAAAGTTTTATCGGTTGATAAAATACATAGCTTAGGTTGGGAGGCAAGGACTAGTTTATTTGAAGGTGTTCATAGAGCGTTTCTAAGTTTTATGAACCAAGATTGTATTACATTAGTTTAAAATTAAAGATCAACAGATTGAGGTGAAGGGTGTTTAATAATAAGTCTATACTAATCACGGGGGGGACGGGTACCCTAGGACGAGGTATCGTTGCTACTATATTAAAGAAATATGATGTTAAAAAACTAGTAGTATTCTCTAGAGATGAATTAAAACAATTTGAAATGCAAAGAGAATATAATTCTCATGTTATGCGATATTTTTTGGGTGATGTCAGAGACGTTGAAAGATTAAAACAAGCAATGCGCGGCATAGATATAGTGATTCATGCTGCTGCTTTGAAGCAAATTCCAGCTGCAGAGTATAATCCAATTGAATGTATCAAAACAAACATCCATGGTGCTGAAAATGTTGTGCAAGCAGCTTTGTTTAATGAAGTAGACAAAGTAATTGCACTTTCCACTGACAAAGCAGCGAACCCTGTCAATTTATATGGAGCAACTAAATTAGCTTCTGATAAGTTATTTGTTGCAGCTAATAATATTGCAGGTGGGCACAAGACACGGTTTTCAGTAGTGCGATATGGAAATGTTGTAAATTCTCGTGGCTCAGTAATACCTTTTTTCCAAAAATTGCTTGCAGAAGGTAAGAAAGAATTACCTGTAACTGACAAAAGAATGACTCGGTTTTTTATAACGCTTGAGCAAGGAATCGATTTTATTTTTAAATCCTTCCAGCGTATGCAAGGTGGCGAAATATTTGTTCCTAGGATCCCTTCAGCAAATATCATGACAATCGTTGAAGCGGTTGCTTCAAAGCAGGGAGTACATATAAACGAAATTGGAATCAGGCCAGGTGAAAAACTACATGAGGTAATGTGCCCTAAAGATGACTCTCATTTAACGCTAGCATTTCATGATCATTTCGTGATTAGACCTGCAATTAAATTTACCTTCGATATAGATTATACAGTTAATAAATTGGGGGAAATGGGAGAGCCTGTTGTTGAAGGATTTACGTATGACTCTGAAACTAATCCGGTTTTTTTAACATTTTCTCAAGTTCAGGAACTGATGAAAATATGAAATATATACGATATGGCCAACAATACATTGATGATGAGGATATTCAAAGTGTAATTGATGTATTGCAGTCTGATTTTTTAACCTGTGGCCCGCTCGTTGAGAAGTTTGAAAAAGCAATATGTGAGTATACAGGAGCTAAGTATGCAATAGCTGTTTCCAATGCTACTGCAGCCTTGCATTTATCATGCTTAGCTCTAGATCTTGGTTCAGCAGATTCCTTGTGGACATCACCTAATTCATTTGTCGCATCAGCAAATTGTGGCTTATATTGTGGTGCAAATGTTGATTTTATAGATATTGATGATAAAACATACAACATATCTATCGAAAAGTTGTCTGATAAATTGGCTCGTGCAAAACAAAGCAACAATTTACCGAAAGTCGTTGTCCCTGTCGATTTTGCGGGTGCCTCCTGTGATATGAAAGAAATCCACGAATTATCACGTGAATATGGATTTAAAATTATAGAAGATTCTTCTCACGCCTTGGGTGGGAAGTATTTAGGTAAACCTGTTGGCAATTGTGAGTATGCGGATTTCACAATATTTAGCTTTCATCCAGTAAAAATCATTACTACTGGTGAAGGAGGGATGATCCTAACAAATAATGAATCATTATATGAAAAAGCTAAATTGCTGAGAAGTCACGGTATTACTAGAGAAACTAGCAAAGTTAAGGCCAGCGGAAAGTGGTTTTATGAAATGCTAGAATTAGGTTTCAATTATAGACTAACCGATCTTCAATGCGCTTTAGGGCTCAGCCAATTAAAAAAGGTTGATCATTTTATTCGAAGGCGCCATCAAATTGCTAATAAATATGACCAATCATTATATGATTTACCCATAACATTACCCTATCGAGATCAAAAGGTATACTCATCTTTACATTTATATCCCATTCAAATTCGAGAAAATAAACTTAAAAAAAATAGAAAACAAGTGTTTGATGAGCTACATGTAAAGGGTATAGGAGTGAATGT
>JBFXKR010000130.1:0-5754 GCA_050173595.1 Candidatus Berkiella sp. | reverse complement strand
TGGCCATGCTTGCACCATACATGGTTTAACCAGTCCTTATGGTGGTTTTTACGTTTTATGTCAAGGTGACAGCAAAAATCCTCAAATTACTGACACTGTTGTTGCACAAAGTTGGGCATGGCGTAGCCAATCTGGCGCCATTGTTTTAGATTCTATAGAGGTGAATCATGAATGGCTACAACAAGCTCCTGCAAACAAAGATCTGGTTATGGGGATATATCATAAATTTGCACAAACGCTGGTAAAGCAGAATCATACGTCACAGGTATTATGTGGTACATCTCCTGCACTACAAAATGGCATAGGTAAAAAGCCGCTCTTTCCAATTCAGGCTAAATTTAAGGATTACGAGGGATATTGTGACTCGGATCAACCGCGCATACTGTATGATGCCCAAAAACCTTATTACTATTATAGTGAACATCCAGAATATAAATTAGCAACTGATCTCATGATTGAAAAAGCTGCCATAAATGGTGTCTCAAACGAATTTAAAGAATTTTTGTTATGGGCATTTACACAAGAACCAAACATGATTGAAAAAGCGAAATTTATATTTAAAAAGTTAAAGAAAGAACAGGTAATTGAAAATCTCATTGCACAGTTTAAGTCAAAAGACAGCTTAAAAACGCTCTTAAATGAAGTATTCCCAACTGTAAATGCCTCTTTCATCCAAAATAATTTGCACTACTACGTGCAAAATGGTGAAATGGGTTTGCTTAAGCTGGCGTGTATATTATATCAAGATGAAATTCAACCAATCGATCTGAGAAATGCCTTAAGCGAAGTGGCTTATCGCGGCGATTTAGACACGCTCAAATTTATGTTAGAAGCATGCCAACTTCCATCGATGGAACACTACATCAAAGTAGCATTTAGCAGCGCAGTTTGGAGTAAAAAAACAAATGTTGTGGCCTATTTAATTGAAAATTATACAGATAGCATTTCAAAGCAAACAAAATTTGAAGCTTTAAAAAGCGCAGCCAAAGACCCACAACTGTGTACTTTACTACTAAATTCGTTTGGCAAGGAATTAAGATATATTGATCTCTTGGTTGCACTTGGGAAAAAACGTGCTGATGATTTTTGTAAAAGTCGCAATCAGGTAACCAAGCCAGCCAACACTACTTTGCAAACAACGCCCTATCGGCAATTGAAGAGAACGGCGCCTCATTCTTCTCATAGACCTTTGCCGCCCTTACCTAAACCTAAAATAACTTTGCATTGATTAAACTATGCCAATATACCTTTTTAGGAACTCATCGTCTGTATTTTAAGCACAAAACCTATATTATTTCTTTTCATAGATATAGGTTGAAGTTAGCCCCCAGCTCATTTGCTCCATACCCTGATAGAGTTTTTTAAAAGCATCAGGGCTTAAGGTTTTGGATGTGATGATAATTTTGCTGCCAGATTTCACTTGATGTAATTTCTCTAAAATAGGTGGCCACGAGTCTTCAAATGCTGTAGCGTTGATAAATATAATTTGAGCATCATCAAAGGGATAGTCTTTGATATCTTGTTGTATATGGGTCAGTAAAAAATCTGCTTCTTTTAGTTTGTGTCTTTTGAGGTATTCTAAATATTTTTCTTTGGCCAGGTTGTTTAACGCTGGGACTTTCTCAATGCCAATGACGTTCAGTTGTGGGTATCGCAATTTGATTGCCAGCATAGCTTTACCACCACCTGAGCCTAAATCATAGACAAGTTCATTGCGAGGAGAAATTCTAGCAAATAGATCTAATATTGTTATCGAGTTAATTTCGCCGTAGGTTAATTCGCTGGATTCTTTTTGTTTACTTTTTGCATGTTTTGCTATCGCAAAGGGATCTGTATTGCCATAGAGTGATTGAAGTGTATTGAGGATATATCGATATCTCGTTTTACGATAATAAGCTAAATACCATGATTTAGAGAGTGGGAACAACATCAGTATCCCAACAATTAAAATTATATAAAAAATTATGTTTGTATTCATATTAATTAGAGAATTGGCTTAATTTGTAACCACATTGTTCAATCATTTGATGAAAGGATTGACCTTGGCTTGATTTATTAGCACGAACAAATATGTTGGCATATGATCTTACAATATATTGAAATTCTTTACGTGAAAGAATCGCTAAGATTTTTTTAGCTCGTTCAATGTCTCTTGGTTTACTAGGGTGACATGCTTGAAACAACACTGCCCCAATTAATGTCGCCTTTGATTTTTGTCTTAAAAATGAAATTTTATCAAAGTCTAACAGCCAGTCTTCTAAGGCTCTGTCTTTATCCCATTCAAGCCAAGCATAATAAAATGCCATAATGTCGCCAACCAACGCGTTAACTTTGCGAGGATCCTTTATTTTATCATGTAATAGCATATATAGCATTGTTGGAACAGAGGATTCTGTATTTGCCCAAGAACAATTCCCAGTAATTTGATGTTTGATTGGCAATTTAGCATAAGTTCTTAAGTTTAGTATTTGATAGATATCATGTTTCATATATCTTTCAGTGTGTTTTTCGTAGAGAAGCTTTTTATAAAATTGTGTATTTAGTAATGAAGGTCTACCGACTGTATTGATCACAATGGGATCAGTCATTTTATTAACGCCACGGTCGCATTTTGCTAAAAAATCACCATGTTTAATAAAATTAATAGCATGACCTTTGTATGACACTGGTAATAATAGAAGATCAATATCCATCAGTTGCTTAATGGTTTGCATGTTTTGATCAACATTTTTGCTAAAATGCTTAAATTCTCTCAATTGAGATGCATTTTCAAATGATTTAATTATAATTTTTAGTTCGTTGCTATGAATGTTCATGCGATGTGCTACATAACTTTGCATGAAACGCTCTAGTGATTCCTTAATCAGTCCCAGCGTAAACTCTAAATAAAAACCCTCTAAATCGATGGCTATGAAGAGTCCTTCAGAGGTTACGATGTCAGATTCGCCTTGTAATTCAAATCGATGGCCAATGAGTTTTGCTTGTATAAAATCTTTAGCAAAATCCATTTTTGCCCCTTTATCAATCAGCATTTTTATTAAAGTTTGGTTTTTTCTTAAAATGGGGTAAAAAAGTGCTGGCTGTCCATTAGAAGAGTAGGTATTAGGATTGGCGCCATGATTGAGTAGCAACTGCGTTAATTCAATATTATTGTTATCTATTGCCCATTGCAGTGCATTGGTGCCAGTAAAGTCTACCATATGAACGTTAGCATTTTTGTTTAATAGTAGTGAGACAATATCTTTGCGGTTTGTAACAGTAGCATGTATTAAGGGCGTAAACCCGTATTCATCAATGACATTAATATCTGCTCCCTGCGAAAGGAGTCTTTCGACTCCTTTGTATGATCCCTCTAGAATTTCCTTAGAAAGGGACATAACCTACTCCTTTAGAATGCTGCCTTTAGGTGGGCGTCATTCTATTTTTAGGGACATATTGCGGAGCTTCCAATTTGTAGGTTCTTCGCAATTCCTCTTTTAATTTATCCATTTTCATCTGTAAATTCGGTGTGTATCGATTTTGTAATTTATTTTCGACACGAGAATCTGCAGATAATCCTGCGCCTTCGCTTTCTTCGACTGCTTGTCTGATTTTTGGATCATAAGCAGCATCATCGAATAATCCTTTGGCCCATTCAGGAATTGCAAAATTCTTTGGTACAGGACCGGGATCTTTTCCTAAGGTTTGGCTGTTTCTCATTTCAGGTGACATATCACCACGAGGAATATTCCATTGGCGTAGCATATTGTTAACAGACTCTAAAACTTGTTTAAATTCAGCGACAAATGATTGGTCATTCTTGAGTTTATTTTCAAGAGCGGTATCAAAGGCTAAAGTTAGAACGTCTTCTGGAATTTGCTTAGGAGCAGGTGTATCACGATATTGTTGATCGAGTATTTTATTGACATCAGGTTGTACTTTTTCAATAAGAAATTTGAGCCCTGCTTTATATTGGCTTTCATAATCGTTCCAATTTACTGGGACAGTCTTTGGCATGGTGGCCCTCCATTAGGGAACTATATATTTAGAAGATTAGCTTAAATTTACCATAGGTAGTTGATTATTACTAGTTTCTGCAGACTAACGGTCTGTTTATTGGTGGCGTCTATCTGAAATGTATAGTTAATAGTAAGGTAAATTACCTTTTAAAACAATCATTTGTAGGTTAGCTTGAAAATTGGACATTAGGGGGAATATCACATATCACAAAACATAAGCAGGGACCATCTACCTCAATGCTAGTTTCACTTTTTACACTAATATTTCGTATAGCGCCCTTGGATAAAGGGGAGATTGTTTCCTGGTTAAGTTCCCATTTCAAACCGCTGGTTGTAATCAAGACTTCGCTTAATGGGAAAAGTGATACCTGAGAGTCAATCGGGGCCTCAATTTGGGTTTGATTATGTAAGGGGAAAACCCATTGTCGATGGGTATCATAAATGTTTAGCAAGGTTATCTCTAAGGTTGTTTGATAACGAGCTATTAAACTTAAATTATAAATTGCATGATCGGCAGCTTTACCCAAAGCGCCAATGCAAAGTATACGCTTAATGGCATTTTGCTGTGCAAAAATTAAACATTTCTCAAAATCTGTCGTGTGTTGATCGCTATTAACTACAATTTTACTATTCGGAAATTGGGTTTGTAGCGATTTGGCCATAGTAAATTGAGTGCCAACAGAGATAGAATCCATATCACCAATAATGATGTCTGGGGTTATGGTGAGTTGTGAAAAGTAGTTTGCAGCGCCATCGGTACAAATGAGAGTGCGGTAGGGTAGGTCTTGCCAAGTAGGTGGTTGAGGGAGCTCACCATTAACGACAATGATCGCATCGTACACAATAAAGCCTTAAATATTGTTTGCCAAAGGCATTGTAGCATTTTGGTTTAGGGATTATTTAAATACTCATTCCTTTTCTGAGTCAACTCAGGTATTGTATGTGAAAATCACTAATTCTGTATACGTAAGTTAGTTAAATTTAAGGGAGAAAATATGAAAATCAAACTACTTGTTGCCGTAATTGCTTGCTTAGCGATTGGTGCTTGTTCAAAAAATGAAGGCAACAAAGAAGAAACCAAAGCTGGTGAAGAAGCTACCCAAGGCACAGATGCTGGTAAAAGCGAAGCTACCCCAGCAGCGCCAAGCGCTCCAGCTGAAGGTAACCACCAAAGCTTAAACCAAACAACAACGAATTTAGCGATTGAAGATAATTCATCCGCTCATTCAAATGCTGTTTCTTCTACACAAGAATCAGATCAAAAATTAAATGAAATGAAGCAAGATATGTCCAACACAGCTAATCAGATTCAAGGTACAACTACCTCAACTGACGCTGCTAGCACAGATGCTCATACACACGCTGAAGACTAAGATTTAGCGAACTTGCATTATAAAGGGGGCGCCTAAAAACGCTCCCTTTCAATTTACAAAGCTTATCTTTGTTGGTTAGCTTTTTTAAATTCATTGATGCGTTCAAGGCATCTCTTGTTTGCTTTTTGATGCAAATAGACTCCTTCGTTGTTTAATTTTTCTTGCAAACTTACTAATTTCTTAGCTTCATGCTGTAGTTGATATAAGGTAAATAAAACCTGCTCAGCAACTGTATTCCCTTCATTAACAAATTTAATGAGCGCCTCCTCATAGCATCGTGTCTTATCATTAAGTAGTGGCGGCATTCTTGTTTTTGCCATACAAAGCATCAATGCTGTATCGACTTCGCTCTTTTGAATTTTATAACATGTTGTAAACACCTC
>JBFXKR010000129.1:0-5776 GCA_050173595.1 Candidatus Berkiella sp. | reverse complement strand
CTTGAAGTTTTAAAGACTAAGCCACCGAACGAATGGGGGGATGTACTGAACAAGATGTCTGATATGTATGCACAATACGCTGTTGTATATAATAGATTATTGGAAAAGCAACCCCCTCCCGGGGTGAATATAAATCCTGATCTTGAAATGACATTAGATCAATATCTGATTATGCCAGTACAAAGAACACCTCGATATAAGCTTTTGTCAGATGATTTATTAAAGAATCTACCGCAAGACCACCCTAATCGCAATGGTATTTCACAATTTAATAAAATGAGCATTGATGTTGCAAAAAAAATGAATTCAAGAGTTGAAGTGTTTGAAATATGCAGGGATCTAACAGCACTTTCCAAGGAACGACAAAATTCAATAAAGAATGCGAAAAACATGAAGACTGATGTTAAAACAAAATTACAACTTGAAATTGAAGTGATCGAGGCTGTTGCCAAACATATGAAAGATAAAACAGATGAAAAAGGATTCACCGATGCTGTAATAGAAGCCTATGAAGAGTTTAATAAAAACAATAAAGGTCCACAGTTTATTGAACAATTTACTAAGCTGGGATCAACTTGGCGCGAACTTGAAAGAAAACATCAATTCAAATTCAGCCACGATGACACAAGCAGAGCCTTAATGACTCATGTTGGCGAAGAAATTGTTACTAAAAGACGAGCTTCTGTTTCTGATGTTCCTCCCCCCCCTCGTGAGACAACCTTAAGAGAAAGATCAAGTTCTGCTCCTAATTTATCAGTAGGTACTGTTGAACCACAAACAGATATAACAACGGCTCCCCCATCACCTATTCTCCATCAGGCACAGCGTGCACACACTGAGCGAGAAGTGATGTTGGAGCAAAAAACGAATAAAGCCCCAATCACGATTCAAGAAATACACTCAACACTTCAAGCACAAAATGTACAAAATATTTCTAAGTATGTCACCGCAGGTAGTACATTTACCAAAGTAGCACCCGATAGTACGCAATTTGACACGATTGGTGTTGGTATTGAAGTACCAGATAGAAAAACAGCGCAATATTACATCCAAACCAAAGAAAATAGCGTAAATTATTCTTTGAATAAAGATCTTTCTCAAAATGATAAAACAGCTGCACTTGCCAAAATCTGCGAAGCTGTTGTAGCAACCCTTACATCAGATCATGTGATTAATTTAGAAGGCAAGTCCAACAAAGAAGAAACCCATCAAGCACTACACAACGCACTGGTTAAAAAATATGGTGAAGACTACGCCAATAACCCTCAAGCGCCTAAAGTAGTCGGCGTTGAACGCACTCCCTCTAGAGTACAAGCTCATTCGTTAAACAATTAGCCAATATATTTTCCCTCATATACTCAAATCGATCGGATTTTAGGTGAATGAGCGCAGCCAACAATACCTAAAATTCAAGCGTGAAGAGTATATTCAACCTTTTAATGTTTTTGCCGAATATAGATCCAAAGAAACGGCTTTTCTGCTAGAGCCTTTCTCAAGATAGTCATTAAACACTGGATGAAACACTGGATGTGAATGACTCAGAATTGAATTTTTCAATAAAAGGATAGGGACTATGAAAAAGTGCAGCCTCATGAATTGTTTATTGTTATCTTTGTTACCTGTTGCGGCTAATGCAGTAACACCTAGTAAAACTTTACTACCTGATGTTTTTGAAGTCTATGTGAGTGAAGATGCTGGTGTTTCAACAAAAGCTTTTAATGGCGCTAAAAAAGTTGTGTTACCTACCAATAATGAAGTCAAAGAAGATCCAGGCTGCTATGTTGCTTGTTACTCAAAAAATGCAAAAAATGCCGCTTTTAAAATGTATGAAAATACTTACATCGTTGGTCAAATTCGTGTTAAAGGAAATTACCACGATGCTATGTGTCAACCTACAGGATTTGATGGCAAAGATTTGAGCACGGCTAAAGAAATGAAAACGCTTTGCGAAAAAGCTTTTCCAACCATGTGTGAAAAAGAATCATGCTGGGCTGATGGCAAGACCTCAACTTGGATAGAATATAATTAATAAAAGGGGGTTGGACACACCAACCCCTTTTATTTTTTTCCGTTATCGCACAATATCGCGCCTGCTATCACCAAAATGACGCCGATCCATATTGGAACTAAAATAACCCCTAAACCAAGCAAAGATAAAAGAATAATCGTACAGATAGGGCTAAAATAGGCCAAGGTATTTAGCAAAGCAAAGTGACCACGTTTAATCGAAAAATCCCATAAAAAATATGAAGTTGATAAAGTAAACATCCCTTTAATGCTCAATAAAAGCCATTCCTTTGGTATTGGCATAATAAATTGCTCAACGCCAAGATGATATGTTAAAGCAAATACCCCACCAACGCCTAAGTACATCCCCATCATCTGTGACGTTATTGTGACAAATTTTCTGGTCATTAACACGTATAACGTCCAAAAGACGCTGCTTAACAGCGCAAATAAATATCCGTTACCATATTGCCACTCAAATCCTGCATACAGTCGCCCTTGGGTTAATACCATCGCAACCCCAATAAACCCAACGAGCACGCCCAATATTTTAAGCCATGAAATTTTTTCTTTATTGAGGATCCATCCACCTAAAACAACAACTAAGATAGGCCAAGTTGCCGCTAAAGTACACGCTTGTGCGGGTGGCGCATAGCGCAAACTGGCCACCATTAAGCAATGTGCCCCGCAGATCCCAAGCGTACCTAAAACCCATATCAGTGGCTTTTGTTTCACTTTTTCCCATTCATTGCGAATGGTTAAACTAATGGCATACACAACAAAGGCCAACAGCCAGGAAATACTGAGCATTTGAAAAATTGGGATTCGAGCTAAGTTGATTGTAATGATGTTGTCTACTGACCATAAAAAGATGGCAAGCGATCCTAACAGTGTTGCTTTGTTTTTTGTCATTGATGCATCATCCTTGAATTGCAGCAAATCTCAACAGGCATAAAAAAGCCCGCCTATCTAAAAGAAAGACAGGCAGGCTTTAAACATAAGCTACTCAGAATCAGCAGGTTCAGTTGTGGCTGATGGTGTTGATTGCGCTAACGCTTCACCAACATCCGGCTCACCTTCTACTTCTTTCATGCTTAAGCGAATACGACCTTGTCTGTCGATTTCAAGCACTTTTACTTTTACCGTTTGGCCAACTTGTAATACCTGGTTAATATCGGTTATGCGTTGCTCAGAGATCTGAGAAATATGCACAAGCCCATCTTTACCTGGTAAAACGGTAACAAAAGCACCAAAGTCGACGATTCTAGCAACCTTACCGTCGTACACGCGATTCACTTCAACATCTTCTGTTAATGTTTCAATACGCTTTTTAACCGCTTCGCCAGCGTATTTATCATTAGCAACAATGTTAATTGTACCATCGTCATTTACTTCAATACTGGTACCCGTTTCCTCAGTTAAACCTCGGATAGTGGCGCCACCTTTACCAATCACATCTCTGATTTTTTCTGGATTCACTTTAATTGTGTAAACCCGTGGTGCAAAATCAGACATTTCTGTTCTTGGAGAATTAATATATTGATTCATGATATTGAGGATATGTAATCGACCTGCTCGTGCTTGCGCGAGAGCAACTTCCATGATCTCACGGGTGATCCCATCGATTTTAATATCCATTTGTAGCGCTGTCACACCGGTAGTGGTACCCGCTACTTTAAAGTCCATATCACCCAGATGATCTTCATCACCAATGATATCAGACAAAATTGCGAATTTATCTTCTTCTTTAATTAATCCCATCGCAATACCTGCTACATGAGATTTTAAAGGTACACCTGCGTCCATCAATGCTAAGCTTGTGCCACAAACACTTGCCATTGAGCTTGATCCATTGGATTCGGTGATTTCAGATACTACGCGCATCACATAAGGAAACTTACCATTTTCAGGTAAAACACCTTGAACAGCACGACGTGCTAGGCGACCATGACCAATTTCACGGCGCTTTGGGCTACCCATCATGCCAACTTCACCAACACAGTAAGGTGGGAAGTTGTAATGCAACATAAAGGGTTCTTTCTTTTCACCCGTTGCGTTATCGATAACTTGCGCATCACGTCCAGTACCGAGCGTTGCCACAACAATCGCTTGGGTTTCACCACGCGTAAACAAAGCAGAGCCATGGGTTCTGGGTAATACACCGGTTTGAACCGTAATTGGTCGAATGGTTTCTGTATCTCTACCATCGATACGCGGCTCACCACTGAGTATTCTTGTGCGCACGTACTTCTCTTCCAATTCGCCCATCACATTCAAGACTTGGCCACTAGTGAATTCACTCATGTCTGTGACTAATTGAGCAACCAGATCTTTTCTAAGTTTCTTGAGCGTCTCAGAGCGCTGTGCTTTATCAGCAATCTGATAAGCTTGCTCAATATTGCTGCCAAGAGCCTCTTTAACTTTGCTATGCAATTGTGTCTGTTCTTGAGCTGGTTTCCAGTCCCAAGCTGCTTTGCCTGCATCTTTTGCTAAAGCTTGTACCGCTTTAATAACAATTTGCATCTTAGCATGGCCAAACATCACTGCTTCTAGCATTACTGATTCTGGAAGTTGTTTTGCTTCAGATTCTACCATCAGTACGGAAGTAGAGGTGCCTGCAACCACTAAATCAAGATCAGAATTATTCAGCTCTGTAGCCGTCGGATTTAGAACAAATTCACCATTGATATAGCCTACTCTGGCACCACCGATAGGACCATTAAATGGTATCCCTGAGATAGCAAGTGCAGCAGAGGCACCAATCATAGAAGGAATATCAGGATTCACTTCAGGATTAATTGACATGACGGTTGCTACAATTTGCACTTCGTTCATGAAGCCTGCAGGGAACAATGGACGAAGTGGTCTGTCGATTAATCGTGAAATCAAGGTTTCGTTTTCAGAAGGACGACCTTCACGCTTAAAAAAGCCTCCGGGAATTCTGCCAGCGGCGTACATACGCTCCTGGTAATTCACCGTTAAGGGGAAAAAATCTCTTCCCTCAACGGCATCTTTAATTCCGACAACGGTAACCAGGACAACGGTACCATCCATGTTGACCATGACTGCACCTGTTGCTTGACGAGCGACAACGCCCGTTTCAAGACTAACAGTATGATTTCCATATTGAAAAGTTTTTACACATGTACTCACAAGCAATTTCCTTTAGCGACGCAATTCGAGGCGTTCAATTAAGCTCTTATAAACATCTAATTTAGTCGATTTTAAGTAATCCAGTAGCTTACGTCGACGCGCAACCAAATTCATTAACCCTTGACGTGAATGAACGTCTTTCTTATGCGTTTTTAAATGTTCTGTTAAATGGTTAATACGCGCTGACAACAAAGCCACCTGGACTTCTGGGGATCCGGTGTCGCCTGCAAATCGTTGATATTGATCAACAACTTGGGCCTTAGCTTCTACAGTAAGAGACATACAATAAACTCCTTGAGACTACTTTTTAAGTTATTCAAATTTCATATAAAAACGGTTTGGCTCCAAACCGCCACCAGGGATTCTACCATCCGTAGCTGCTAAGAGCTATGCCAGACGCAATTATTCGGTAAGTCGTTGGTAAGTTGAAGAGTCAAAAAGGCCCAGTAATATCACCTTTTTCGAGGGCTGCCTGCTACCAAGGGTGGGCGCAATCCATTTTTAGCATGAACTATATATCCATTGGAACATCAGGATATTCTACAAACTATCCCATAGTCTTCTAAACTATTAAAATTCTTCTTCTGAGGCTAAAAATTTGTATCCTGAGGCTCTT
>JBFXKR010000128.1:0-5783 GCA_050173595.1 Candidatus Berkiella sp. | reverse complement strand
ATCCCCTATTCGTGCAAAAAAATGGTTATATTTGTTAGCACAAGCAGAATATTTAACGATTTCAAATAATGATGACTCGAACAATCCCTCCTATCAATTAGGCAATATATTAACGCTATTTTCAGATACTGAGGATAGATGGTGGTTTTATAAGGAGATGCTAAATTCTTGGCGCACTGTTGAATCTCTAAATGCATTTAAGGTTCTAAGAGGAGGAGATGTTAACTTTAATATTCAGTGGCCACCAATCGCTCAAGGTGATGTAGTATCATTAGAAGAATGGATGTCAAGAACATCTTTAGCTACCATTAATATTTTAAAAGAAGAACTTCCCTTAACTAACGTAAAAAGTGTTTTAGATGTGGGTGGTGGCGAGGCAACTATTGCTTGTAGCTTAGCGCAAGTACATCCGCAAATTCATTTTACAGTTTATAATTTACCCATTGCTTCAAGTCTTGGCAGAAAAAAAGTAAAGGAATTAAACCTTACAGATAACGTAAATATTGTTGAAGGAAACTTTTTGATTGATCAAGCTTTGCCTTCAAATTTTGATTTAATACTATTTTCTCGGGTATTGTGTGATTGGCCAGATGAAGTGTGTGACAAGCTTTTCAAAATGAGTTATGAAGCATTGAATGAAGGTGGCACACTCATAATTTGCGAACCGTTTAAGAATGATAATCAAAACATGATGCTTGTTTGGGAATATCGCTATATGTTTTGGGATAGTTTTGGCAAAGCAGTGTTTAAAGACACAACGCATTATACTAAAATGCTAGAAAAAGCAGGATTTTCTAATTTCAAAATATCCCAACCCAATAAAAACTACATCTATCGCGTAGTGAGCGCCACAAAAAATACAACGTTTTAGATATTAACACGTCTCTATCTATGACCTCTAACAATGTTAGGCTGCTTAAATTCAACACCTTCGTAGTTTTTGCAACGTTCTAATTGCGCAGTGCAATAATAATTGTCAGTTCTGCAACCTCTATCCCAGACACCCGGTCTATTGGGTTGAACGTTATAGCCACTGGTTCTGTATTCTTTATACGATCCAAGATCCGAACTATATTCTTTAAACATGTTAGATTCCGCTAAAGCTAGATTAGCATAGCCAAGCCCTAGCACTGTGAATATAATAAGTATTTTGTAACGCATGACAGATCTCCCTTTTATCTTCTTAGGTAAATATAGAACTTCTCCTTCACAATCACACCGTAAAAGGAAGATATTTAATCAGTTAAATAGTTATTTGACCAAGGTTTATTTAATTTTATACTTTGATTAATACTGCTAGAACCTAATAAACGAGAAGGCTTAAAAACCAATGGATTGGTTCACAGATCCGCAAGCGTGGTTCGCGCTTTTCACCCTAACAGCACTTGAAATCGTTCTGGGTATCGACAATATCATCATGATTACGATCTTGGTGGGCCGTTTACCTAAGCAAAAACGGCAACTCGCCAGAGTGCTTGGGCTTGGATTTGCCATGGGAACTCGGATCTTATTGCTTTTTTCCTTAGTGTGGCTAATTCATCTTACAAAGCCTTTATTTACAGTATTTGACCAAGCAATCTCAGGTAGAGATATTGTATTACTCGTTGGGGGCCTCTTTTTAATAGCTAAAAGTACACATGAGATTCATGAATCATTTGAAGAACATAAAGAAATCACAGATATACATGTTGGCAGGCATCCAAAATTTTTTAGCATTATCATTCAAATAGGACTAATCGATATTGTATTTTCTTTAGATTCTGTTATTACGGCAGTTGGGTTGGCCAATCAGCTTTCAATTATGGTCATTGCTATCGTTATTTCAGTGATTATTATGATGTTCGCGGCTAAATCTATCGGCAACTTCGTTGATGAACACCCAACCATTAAAATGCTTGCGCTGAGCTTCTTAATTTTAATTGGTGTCGCTCTCGTCGGTGAAGGTCTTGATATGAATATCCCCAAGGGTTACATTTATTTTGCCATGGGTTATTCCGTACTTGTCGAAATGCTAAATCTTAAGCTCAGAAAAATGATGAAAAATAAATAGCTTAGTGGCTAATGATGTAAACCGTTCCTGCAATGAAACCTAATACAAGGAGTCCCCGCAAAATTGGTGTAATCATTGCAAAATAAGGCTTTCCAGTAAGCAAATTTAACTTGTTTCTTGCGTATCTATTTTTCTTGTCTAATTCCACAACTTTAGAATAATGTTCAATCGCCTTTGTGGGATTCTTTTTCTTTTCATAGATCATCCCAAGATTACTATGAGGATCGGCTCTATCTCCAAAAACAGCTAAAGACTGGTTATATAATGTAACAGCTTTGTCATCTTCATCTAAAACTTGAAATATCATGCCTGCTAAATTATATACATCCTCACCAAGATTAATGTTATAAATATTATTAATCACTTTATCTAGATCGTCTTTCAAGTCTTCAATAAACTGTGCTGTTGCAATAGGCAATAACTCAAATAGCCTATCATGTACGCCGGCATAGGCATCTGGATCCCATTCACTAAACCTAACAAATGCTAATAAAGATTTAAGAGTAAAGCGAAAGCTAGAAGTTAAATATTCATCATAAAAATAAACATATTCTTCTGGTCCAATAGACTGAATATCCTCATTAAAGTAAGTTGTTGTTTGAGGAAAATCATCAAAAGACGCACCTAAACCATAAAGATTGACTTTAAAATCATTACTATTGTTTGTAAGCAGGTAGTCACCACCTATCAATTTTGCATATTCACCAATTGCATGAAAATTCACTAGAAATGAATAACAACCGTCATAACTATAGCGATATTTTTCACCCAACAATGAAAAACGCTCTGGTTGAGAAACCCCTTTATCACCGACTATCAAAAACACATTGTTTTGTGTCATTTTTTTTAAATTATCTAGAAATTCAAATGCACATAGCGGCATCATAATTCTTGTTACTTTCTTCTTCGTGAAGAATTTAGGGTAATCCAACAAAATTTTGTTATAATCTTTATTTTCGTAATAATTTTCAATTGAAGCACTCACATCTACTCTTTCAAAATGGAAACGCAAGTCATCAAGATGCATTGATTTGTCAACATCAAAATTTTTATAACGGCTCTGAATACCTAGTTTCACCTCATAAAATTTACCGTCTTGGTATTCAAATTCATCATGTTTAATACAGTCAAAAGTATAATTAGCAATAACAATTAATGGTGTTTTTACATCTAATTGAGAATATTGACAATCTTTAAGTTTTAAATGAAAGTCAACATCATTTTCAACATCGTAATTTGAAAAATCAATTTCGCCACGCTCTATATATTCTTTAAAGCTGCTATTCTCTAAGCAAAAATTAATGTTGTTTTCAATAATGTCAGAGATAATATAACAAAATTTAATGTGATTGAGCTTATTTTGAACAAGTAACTTTTTTAAAGATTTTAAAAAATAAAAACTAAATTTTCCTGTACCACTGCCTACTTCTAGGATATGAAATACATTTGATGCATGTTCAGGATGAAGATTAAGCCAGTCTTTAATATAATTAACAACGAGTGCTGCATAACGTTGTCCAATAAATGCGTTGCTTGATATGTAAAATGGCACTTCACTTTTCCACGCGTTTATACCCATGGAAGAAAAATAGTTACGTTGAATTTGCCATATTTTAGAAGTAGAGAGCCTAACCGGTGTTTGAACCAGCCTCGGATCTTGTTCTTGTGTCATCCTTTACCCTCTCTTCAAGCTGCTTGAAATTCCAGAGTTCTTTGTCCATCATTTGGCTTGGTCTAATTTGCTGCATTGCACGCAACATATTGCTTGGTACTTTAGGATTCTGCGCTGCAAGTGACTCAATTAAACGACGAACCCTTTTCCTTGCTAGGTTCTCTTGTGAACCACATAAATTACAAGGGATAATAGGGAACGCTTTAAGTTTAGCATATTCAGCTATGTCTTTTTCTTGGCAATAGCTTAAAGGTCTAATGATTATGTCTTGTTGGTTGTCAGCCAAAAGTTTAGGCGGCATAGAGCGAATTTCGCCATTATAAAAAATGGACATCAACAAAGAGGTAATCAGATCATCGCGATGATGGCCTAAGGCAATTTTGTTGAAACCATTTTCTTTAGCATATCGATAAATTATTCCCCTCCGAAGCCTTGAGCATAAGCTACAGTAAGTTTTACCTTCGGGTATTTTATCTTTGACAATCGAATACGTATCTTGCTTTAGGATCTCATATGAAAGCCCCGTTTGATCCATATACTTTCTAAGATGTGAATCATACCAACCAGGTTGTGCTTGATCTAAGGTAAAAGCAAACAGTTCAAAAGGAACATTGGTTCGTTTACGAATGATGCTTAGTAATGTCATCATCGTAAATGAATCTTTGCCTCCAGAAACACAGACTAAAATCCTATCATTGGGCTTGATTAAACCGAAATCAGAAATTGCTCTACCTAAATAATGCAATAATTTTTTCTCAAGTTTTTCCAGTTTTTTTTGCGTTTGTTCTGGGCTAAGGACATTACTACTTTCAGCAGCTTTAAGTTGCAGGATCTGTTGCATATTTATCAATCTCTTGGGCTTAGGGCTCAGTTTTTGGCTATCATACCAAAATATTCTGAATTAATGGATCTCTAAGCTTGGGTAGATTCTAATCACTGGCACAGACTCACCCTTGGAAATGATTTTTAACATATTCTGCTTAATTTCATTCAGCAGTAGTAAATACATTGATTTATATGCTTTTGGGCTGTTTTCAAGGCCAATTATACTAATTATTGTAACGCCATTTTCTATTGTTTTGACAAGTCGAGCGCAATGATGATTGGATTTGCTCATGGTATATCTTCGTAAAATTTGTTATCCCATGATTAATTGTATGTCAGGCAGCAAACATTAGTCAATATCACCAATGTGCAAAATCAACCATGTGTAAGTACTTGCTTACAAGGAGAGCTTTGCTTTGTTGTCACTTTATAAAGCTTTTCTGCCAGTAACGAAAGCCCTCCCGTTGCAACCCCTAACGCCAAAGTGCCCCCTTCTTTAATTAAAGCTTTTGGACTTAATACAATTTGGGGGTTTTCTATTGTGCCTTTAAGATATACCCGTTGATCTAGCGATCCTATTTCTATATTCACATTACTGCGCGGATATAAATTAAAAGCAAAATCTAACTTCGAAGTACGTAAATTAAGTACTCCCGCCCCCATGGCATAAATATCAGGTGTTTCAAGCGCAATACTTTGATTCGCTTTTGCAATACCATTTAAAAAGTCTAATTTGATGGCAACACATTCAAACAACGTTTCATTTTTTTTATTATCAAATGATTTTAAGATAGCCGCAAATAGATCAAGATGTCTTGAATCAATTGTTTTATTGAGCAATTTCATATTTTGTATATAAACAACTGCTTTGCCAGACAAGTTAGATATCATGGTTTTAAAATTATTGCCTTTGGTGTTGCCTTTGAAACTAAGATTAAGCGTACCGCCATCAACCATACTATCTTTATCTAACAATTTAATGACATTACTCGCATTAGCGCTTTTAAGATCAATGTCTGCTTGTAAAGCATAATCCCCTGGCAAATCAGCAAAGTTAATTGAGAATTGACTTTCTTGACTACCCTGTTCAAATCCACTTTTTACTAAAATATTAAGTGCATCTTTCTTGACTTTGGCGTCAATTGTAGCCTTTTGTATATTTAACTTCCCCAAAATGATTTCTTGTACTTGAATTGTTAATTCACTTTGTATAGAACGAATACGGTCTAAAAATGT
>JBFXKR010000127.1:0-5786 GCA_050173595.1 Candidatus Berkiella sp. | reverse complement strand
CAGGAGTATGTCATGGCACAAGTAGTTAATACTAATATTTCATCTCTTAATGCTCAGAAGAACTTAGATAAATCAAGTGCAGCACTTGCTACTTCTTTGCAAAGACTATCTTCAGGTTTGCGAATTAATAGTGCGAAAGACGATGCTGCCGGCTTGGCCATCAGTACTCGTTTTACATCACAAATTCAAGGTTTAACACAAGCATCCCGTAACGCTAACGACGCTATTTCTTTAGCGCAAGTTGCAGAAGGTGCTTTGCAAGAAACCACAAATATTTTACAACGTATTCGTGAGTTGTCGATTCAATCTGCAAACGGAACGAACTCCGCAACAGATCGCGCGGCAATCCAAGACGAAGTAAACCAGCTCAAACAAGAATTAACACGTATTGCGACCACCACCACCTTTAACGGATTAAGTATTTTGGATGGTGAATTGCAAGACGCCTTGTTCCAAGTCGGTTCCATGGCTAACCAAACCATATCTGTGAGTATTCAAGATACACGAGCAACTGCTCTTGGTAGCAACGTTGTAACAACGAATAATCCAAATGGTTTAGAAGGTGCAACCCGTAACCAATTGTATATTGGTACAGTAGGTGGTGCAGGTGGTGCGGCATTAGGAACTGAAATTGCCGTTGCCCAAGCAAACGCTGCAACCAATGGTTACACTGGTTCTACCTTAACAGTTTCAAATGTGACTGCAGCTGGCGCCACCAACACTCAATCCGTTGTTGTTGCTGCTAATGCGCAAGCGAATACCATTGCGACAAATCTTTCAGCGTTAACTGGTGTAAAAGCGCGTGGTTATAACGAAGTCACCATCAGCAACTTAGCTACGATGAACGCTGCAACTGATATCACTTTAAATGGTCAAGCAATTGATTCTGGCGCTGCAACAACTGCAGATACTATTGCGACAGCTATTAATGCTAATGCGACGTTACAAGGTCAAGGCATTTATGCTGTTAGCAACGGCACAAGTGTACAAGTGATTGGCCTAGATGGTCGTGACATGGTATTTGCAAATGCGGCAGGTACTGGTGTGTTTGACATGGTTGGCTTACGCGGCGGTGCAGCTACCACCTTGGTTGCTTCACAATCCACAACATTTGGTGGACGCGTTGATATCAGCATGAGCGAAGGTTATAGCATTATAGGTAGTGACGCTACAATCATACCTGCTGTTGCTGCAACCACAACCGCTGTTGGTACTGGTAACATTCGCGATCTCGTGAATAACACCACAACAACCGCTTCAGTAAAAACTAACAACGTAGGTGCTCAAACTTTAACAGTTGTTGGTAGCGCAGGCTCTACAACTGTTGCTGTTAGTGCAAATCAATCAGCTGGTAGTATTGCTCAAGCTGTAAACGCTGTTTCAGGTTCAACAGGCGTTAACGCTACTGCCTCAACAGCGTTAAAGCTTTCAAACCTGTCTGCAAATGGTACAGTGAGCTTTACTTTATATGGTGATAACGTGGCTGTGGGTGCAGCAGTTACCGCAACAGTTACCACCAGCGATTTGTCAGCACTTGTTACTGCAATTAACAACGTTGCTGGTACCACAAGCATTAATGCTGCATTGGGTACAAATGACTCTGAACTTGTATTAACCCATGCAACAGGTAAAGATATTGTTATCGAAGGCTTTAGCCATAGCGCGGCTGTGAATTATGCAGCGCCAGGGGTTTCAGCGGTATCTGGTACAGGTAGTACTGTTGCAGCACCAGTTGAACAATCAATTCTGGTAACAGGGAATCCTGATCATAATACAGGTGGCACAGCAGTTAGTCTGTACGCTGGTGGCGAAAGAGGTCGATTCAACACAACCGTTGTTGGTGGTGAAATTGAATTTAGCTCTGCTTCAACTTTTAACGTAACATCAGACATTTCAGGAAGCGCTTCAACTGGAACATCCTTGTTCTCAGGTGCAGCTAACTCTGCAAATGCTTCAACGTTAAATAACGTTGGTTCTATCGACGTTAGTACACAAGCAGGTGCTAATGCTGCCATTTCAATACTAGATGGTGCGCTAAACCAAGTTAACACCGTACGCGCTCAGCTTGGTGCGGTTCAAAACCGATTCAGCAGTACTATTTCTAATATTGCAAACAACGTTGAAAACCTTCAAGCTGCAAGATCACGAATTCTTGATGCGGATTTCGCTGCAGAAACAGCAAATCTAACAAGAGCTCAAATTTTGCAACAAGCAGGTATCGCAATTTTAGCACAAGCTAATCAATTGCCACAAAACGTACTTTCATTGTTGAAATAAAAGTACATCTTAAGTAGTCATGAATGAAGCACCCTTATGGGTGCTTCATTTTTTATAAAGGGGTGAATGATGGATAAAGCTGTACCACAATTATCGCCTTCAAATTTGCTTACTGAAGATAAATATAGGAAAGAACTGGCCGCAAAATATCAGGAATTGCCGCAAAAAAAGGAAAACAAGAAGCAAAGTGCTTCATCTTTATGTGAAAGTGAAATCATTGTCTTAGTAAATGAGGTAAACGCATATTTTACCAGTTATGATCAGCATCTCCTTGTTTTAATTAGTAATAATGCTGATAAAATTGAATTAAACATCATTAACACAAAGACACAAGAAACAGTAATACGGCTATCAATTGATGAATTATGTGAGCTGGCTCGAAATTTGCGTAATCATAAATTGAATTTGATTGAAAGGGATGTTTAGCTATACAGCATAATAGGATAGCTCATGAAAGTAAATGCTACTGGAGTTGGTTCAGGTGTTAATGTAAGAGAGCTTGTTGATGGCTTGCTAGAGGCTGAGAGCAAAAACAAGATTAAAAAGTTTGATAGTGATGAAGCAACAACACTTGCTAAAATAACTGCATTTGGTACTTTAAAAAGTGCCATGTTTGATTTTATTGATAAAATCAATGAGCTTCAAAGTGTCAATAAATTTGAGTTAAGATCAGCAAGTGCATCATTGTCTAACAACAAACAAATTATTTTACCAACAGCATCAGCGCAAGCAACAAGTGGAAATTACACTGTTGAAGTACTTCAATTGGCATTAGGGCAAAAATCAGGATCTGTAGACTTTGCGCAAGAGTATACAGAGGTTGGCACAGGTACGCTTACTTTTACCATTGGCACGGCAGTGTATGATTTTGAGATCAATGATTCAAATAAAACACTTCAAGGTATCAGCGAAACCATCAATGCAGCGTCAGGTAGCACAGGGATATTCTCAAGTTTAATCACCTCAGAGACAGGAACGAAGATAGTATTTTCTTCAAAAACTGGGCTCAATAATGCTTTTACTGTTTCTGTTACGAATGACAATGATGGAAATGATACTAATGCCAGTGGGTTATCGCAATTAGCTTCCCCTAATTTAACCGCTTTACAATCACCATTAAATTCACAAGTTAAAATTGATGGCGTTACGATTGAAAGTGCTTCAAATACCATTTCCAATGCTATCAAAGGTGTTTCTTTTGATTTGTTAACAACTAATATTGGCGATCCAATTAGCTTGTCCATCGCTGTTGATGTTCAAAGTGCGCAAAATGCAATTTATGAATTTGTTGAAAGCTACAATTATGTCTTTGATTCTGTCTCACGACTAACACAATATGATGGTACCACTAAACAAGATAGTATGGGGATTTTGATTGGGGATGCTACTTTAAGAAATATAGAATTTCAAATGCGACGTATATTGACAGATGTTATAACAACTCAGCCTGCTGGATTTAGAACTTTATCACAAATAGGTATTACCTCTGATGTGTATACTGGAAAGTTACTAATAGATGACAGCACTTTAAATGAAGCACTTAATGATAATTTTGAAGCAGTCGGTAATTTATTCATGGATTCTACTAATGGCGTTTTAGACAAGATGGAATCGCTGGTTGATAATTATGTAGAAGTGAACGGTATATTACAAAGTAAAGAAGACGGCCTTAGAAAAACACTCGATGTGATTAATGAGCAAAGGATCAGTTTAGAAAGACATCTTTTAAGTTTAGAAAAGCGACTATTGCAACAGTTTACAGCGATGGATGCTGTTGTCGCGCAATTAAAATCACTCAGTGAGTATTTAGAAACGCAGTTAGACAAATTGGCTGAACCACTCATGTTTAGAAAATAAGATAAAGGAAAAATGATGAATCCCAGTAAAGTCGCCAAAGAATATCAAATTGTCTCATCACAGACCAGCGTAGTAGATGCTGATCCTCATCGACTTGTACAGATTCTTATGGAAAATGCGCTTGAAAAGCTTTCGTTCGCAAAAGCTTGTATGGCTAGAAACAATGTTCATGATAAAGGGGTAAATATTAGTTTAGCTTTGTCAATTATTGAGGCACTGCAATCGAGCTTAAACAAAGATGAAGGTGGAGAAATAGCTGGCAATCTTAATGATTTATATTCATATATGCAAACGACTTTGCTTGAGGCAAATCTGTCTAATGATATTCAAAAAATTGATGAAGCTATTAAATTACTTTCTATCATAAAAGATGGATGGGAAAAAGCTGGTCAGAAAATAAGAGACAACGATGAGTAACAACAATTTGACACCTAGAACGCTTTTGATAATGGTTGAAAATGCCTTTCAATTTCTTCAAAACAATGATATTGATTTGTTTTTTGATGTGTTAGCAAAGATAAACACTCAAATCGATGTTAAAAGTGAAGATAACATTTTGATGTTAAAACTCATTAATGAAATCACAAGTCTAGTTGAGCTGATTGAATATAAGAAAGATATACTAGCACAAAACATTAAAAGCACTCGTGTTCAAATAAAGGCCCGCCAAACATATTTGTCTCAAAACTAGCTCAAGCATTTTTTGATATTTAATCAAAGAGAAAGAGTAAGTTGAAATATATATTTAATTGAATTTTTTTGGCAATTTAATGATCTGTTAATAGATTGCGCATCTATATTTGAGTATGAGAATTTATTCAAGCACAATGTGTTTTTCATTAAATTGAACTTATTATCCACGTCGAGAAGATTTATTTGAAGGCTTTTTACTTGCGGTAGAATAGCTTTCATTATCAAAATGTAGCATAGCGTTTTGTGATTTTGTGCGAACTTTAAACCAGTTTTCGATTCTTGTGACTGTATTTTGTGGTAAAGTTTCTCGCGTTGTAATATTCAAGTATATAATTGTACGTTTACTACCGTCAGCTGATACTTCAATTCCTTCACCTATGATAGCCTTGCTCACTTCTGGATAGAGTTGACGAAGTTCATGAGTGGCATTTTCGGCTAGTTCAAGAACAGCATTATGTGCTGCAAGCTCAGAGTTTAGTCTTTGTAGAGCTACATCACGTTCCTTTATAGAGTTCTGGCTTTCGCGCAAAAGATCTGCCAACAGGCTAGATTTTAGCTCAGTGACATCAATCTGGTTATCACCTATTTGATGAAGAATAATTTTGGTTCCTTCTAAGCCGGCACTGATGAGGCGAGTTTCAATAGTGCGAAGCGTGTCTGCACCTATTCTATCACCAACAAGTGATATATCGATTAGATGTTTATCTGGATCAATTCTAGTATTGACGACCTGTGCATTTGGCAAGATAAATTCATGAGCAACAAAAGCGTTTGCTTTTGATTTAAAGACTTCATCGCGAACAAGATCTAAAGCTAAATATATGCTTGGTAAAGCTGTAGCAAAGGCTAACACAAGAAGGCTTGCTTTCACTCGTTTTGCAATTTTTTGAGTTGAAAAACTGTGTTGTTTGACTTTGAGTAAGCGGATCCCCACAACTGTAGCCACTGAAATAAATACA
>JBFXKR010000126.1:0-5801 GCA_050173595.1 Candidatus Berkiella sp. | reverse complement strand
TGTAGGTGGCTTAGGCGATGCGGCATCCATGACTGCGGCTTTAAATGATGCGGGTATTTCACCTGAAGCGGTAGATTATGTGAATGCACATGGCACATCAACGCCTGTTGGTGATGCGGGTGAGTGCTTGGCAATCAAAGTTGCCTTAGGCCAGCATGCCAAGAAAATTGCCGTTAGCTCAACAAAATCAATGACGGGTCATTTGTTAGGGGCTGCGGGTGCGATTGAATCTATGTTTAGCGTGTTGGCATTGCGCGATCAAATTGCGCCACCTACTATCAACTTGACACAACCCAGTGAAGATTGTGATCTTGATTTTGTGCCTAACAAAGCACGTGAAATGAAAATAGATATTTGTGTCTCAAATTCATTTGGCTTTGGCGGCACCAATGCTGCACTGGTATTTAAACGGGTTTAAGATACACTCTTTATTTTGATCTTGGGTAAGCTTTGGTACAACTCTAAAAGCATATAATAAACCTTGATCAAATTTGTTTGCAGTTGATGTGCTATTGCATTTGTACTCGCCGCACCCATCCCCCCGAGGGACCCCTGCGGCTGCGTTCAAAAGCAATAGCACATCAATACTTAGATTTGTGCAAATTTTAAAATGGTATTTAGGCAAGGCGCCAAGGGAGCGAATCCCAGAGAGTGTACGCTTTGGTACACGACGTGGGTGAGAGAGCGCTGGCAACGAAGCATAAGTCCAAAATGGGAAGAAAAATACTCAAACCAGTTTGGATTTAGGTAAGGCGCCAAGGGAGCGAATCCCAGGGAGTGTACGCTTTGGTACACGACGTGGGTGAGAGAGCGCTGGCAACGAAGCATAAGTCCAAAATGGGAAGAGTATATGAGAAAAGGCATTGTTATTTCTCTTACACTAGCAATGCTATTTCTAACATCCGTTGTATTTTCGTTGTATAGCTTTTACCAATTTACTTCTACGCCATTAAGCAAATCATCAGCATCAGTTACTTACACTTTAGCACCTGGCACGGGCGCGATGCGTATGCTGAATCAAATGAAAAAGCAGGGCATCGTTAATGAGAGGCAACGACTATTCTTAAGTTGGTTTATTCAATACAAAGGTTATGAGAAGTTACTCAAAGCAGGGGAGTATCAAATCCCTTTATCTATTACGCCGCAAGCATTAATTAACAAGTTAGTAAAAGGTGAGGTAATACAATATCCTTTTACTCTGATAGAGGGTATTACTTTTGAGCAGTTGTTAAATAGCCTTGCAGCGATGCCTAAGCTGACTAATACCTTAGCAGGTAAATCTAATGAAGAAATCAGCTTGTTGCTTAATATGGATGGTTCTTTAGAAGGTCAATTTTTTCCTGAAACTTATTTTTATACTGCCAACATGACGGATTTAAGTTTATTGCAACGTGCTCATCGGATGATGCAAAACAAGTTGCAGCTTGCTTGGAATATGCGATCACCGGATGTGATGGTAAAAACACCTTATGAAGCATTGATATTAGCTTCAATAATTGAAAAAGAAGCGATTTTGGATAATGAGAGAGCACTTATTTCGGGTGTTTTTCAGCGCAGATTGCAAAAAAACATGCGCCTGCAGGCAGATCCAACCGTTGTTTATGGTTTGCAAAAAGAATATAGCGGTAAATTAACCAAAGAAGCATTGAGAAAAGATACGCCTTATAATACTTATACGCGTTTTGGGTTGCCTCCCACGCCGATTGCTTGTCCATCAATGAAATCCATTGTTGCTGCCATGCATCCTGATCGTGGTGATTCACTTTACTTTGTTGCAAAAGGCGATGGCACCCATGTGTTCTCCAACGATTTAAAGTCACATAATGAAGCCGTTTTAGAATATAAATTACTGCCAACATCGTACAAAATTGGTGTTGGTGTAAAGTTATGGAAAAAGACAAATGAGCAATAAAATACAAAACAAAGGAAAGTTGATTACCGTAGAAGGGATTGAAGGTGTTGGTAAAACCAGCAACGTTAATTTTATTGCAAAATATATTCGAGATGCAGGCAAGCAAGTGATAGTAACAAGAGAGCCTGGCGGCACGCCGGTTGCTGAAGCTATCCGCGGTATCATCCTCGCTGATTTTGATGAGCAAATGTTTGGTGAAACTGAATTATTGTTACTCTATGCGGGGCGTTTGCAGCATGTTGAAAATGTGATAAAGCCTGCCTTGAACAAAGGCCAATGGGTGGTTTGTGATAGATTTACCGATGCAACCTATGCTTATCAAGGCGCAGGCCGTGGTGTGCCCATTCCCAAAATAGACGAATTATATCGATGGACATTGGGAAATTTTGAACCTGATTGGACCATTTTGTTAGATGCGCCAGTTGATCTTGCTTTTGAACGCATATTAAAGCTCAGAGATTTAGACAGAATCGAACGTGAGAAAAAAAGCTTTTTCGAAAAAATTCGCATGCAATATTTAGCCATGTCAGTACGTCATCCTGAGCGCTACCGCGTTGTAGATGCTTCAAGGCCGCTGGTGGAGGTTCAAAATGAAATTACAAGCATCATGGCTAAGATAATTCAACAGTAGTGCGCTTATGAATTCACAATGCCCCTATCCTTGGTTTGAGTCTGATTGGCAACGCCTATGTCGCTTGCCCAAAAATCAATTGCCGCATGCTTTTTTATTTTGTGGCGCAACCGGTATTGGCAAGAAAGCATTAGCACATGCTTTTGAAAAGCTGATTTTATGTCAATCACCAACATCCGATGGGGCTTGTGGAAAGTGCCGTGCATGTTATTTATTTGAGCAAGGGCTTCATCCTGATCTGCGATCACAAGATGAAGATACCATTGGTATCGATGAGGTAAGAGAATTAACTGCGTTTTTAGAAGAAACTTCGCACCAGCAAGGTAAAAAAGTGGTTACTTTGTTTGATGTTGAAAAACTACAAACTGCTTGTGCAAATGCATTGTTAAAAACTTTGGAAGAGCCACCCACTGATTCAGTGATAATTTTGGTGGCCAATAAACCTTCCATATTGCCAACCATCAAAAGCCGTTGTTTTTTAGTAAACCTAGCTCCCTCGCAAGCACAGATAATGTCGTGGTTAAAGTTAGCGTTAAAAGCAGATGAAAAGCAATTGCAATCTAGCCTCTATTTTGCCTCAGGGGCGCCGCTTTTGGCTAAATCGCTTTATGAAAATAAAGATGTGATTGATGCGATGGTGGATGCTTTGTTGGAAGGTAAAGCTAAAGCCTTTGATAATGAGCAGATACAGCAATTTATGCTGTCAAAGCCACTTGCTGCACTATACTTATTTTATTACTTCTTACTTGATTACCAACGATGGGTGTTAACAGGTAAGACTGAATGTTTATACAACGATTTTCGCATGAAAGCTGTGCAAATACTCAAAAATCAGCTTTCATTACCAGATGTGAATAGTTTTGTCGATAAAGTTAATGAAGCTATCCGTACAGTGTCATTAACGGGTATTAATAAAACGTTGTTATTTGATGCTTTACTATGTGATTGGCAACAGTTATGCCAACAAGGAAACAGGGTATGAGTTTATCTGGGCAAGAAGACAATGCAAGTCAAAAACCCCTTACTAAGCCTGGGATTTTGTCTTTGACGATTCGCGATAAAGCCGTTTTATATTCAACCTATATGCCATTTGTTAAAAATGGCGGTTTATTTATTCCTACTACAAAACCTTATAACTTAGGTGATGAAGTATTTGTGCTGCTTAATTTGATGGAAGAAACAGAAAAGCTACCAGGGCAAGGCAAAGTTATTTGGATCACACCCAGTGGTGCTCAAGGTAATCGTGCGGCGGGAATTGGCATACAATTTCAAGGCGAAGAAGGGACCAAGATCCGAAATAAAATTGAAACTTATTTGGCCGGTGCCTTACAATCAGATAAACCTACCCACACGATGTAAAAGATGTTAGTTGATTCCCACTGTCACTTAAATATGATTGACTTGACCCCTTTTGATGGCAAGTTAGAAAAAGTATTAGCGCATGCCAAAGAAAATGGGGTGGGTCACTTTTTAAGTGTGGCAGTGACTTTAAGCGATCATCCTGCTTTGGTTGAGATAACCCAATCCTATCCTCAGGTTTTTATTTCAACAGGGTTACATCCTAATGAAAATCCAGGCGATCCTTTGGATGTGACGACGTTGCAAAAAAACGCTGCACACTCTCGGGTGATTGCCATTGGTGAAACTGGTTTAGACTATTATCGCCAAGAAGGTGATATTACTTGGCAACAGACAAGGTTTAAACAGCATATCGCATGTGCAAAGCAATTTAACAAACCACTTATCATTCATACCCGTGCAGCAAAAGAAGATACCTTGTCCATCATGAGATCTGAAAAGGCGCATGAAATTGGTGGGGTGATGCATTGTTTTACTGAAGATTGGGATATGGCACAAAAAGCCATGGATATGAATTTTTATATTTCTTTTTCGGGTATTGTGACTTTTAAAAATGCAACCGTACTGCAAGAGGTTGCTAAAAAAATGCCGCTAGAAAAAATGCTAATCGAAACTGATTGCCCTTATCTTGCTCCTGTTCCTCATCGAGGTAAGTCAAACATCCCAGGTTATGTTTCTCATGTTGCTGAGTTTATTGCAAACTTGCGCAATGAACCACTTAGCAAGATTTCAAAGAGTACGACTGAAAACTTTTTTGCCCTATTTCACCCACCAGTGTAAATTACTTCCTGCGTCGTATTGTTTACGTTGTAAGGGAGGTATAAAAAATATGCGCGATTTATCATTACATGAAGTATCTCAAATCTCAGGTGCGAGTGTTTTAAGTGATCTTCAATCATTAGCTCAAAATGGCGTTAATCGACCAGAGCAAACTTTGAGCGTGCTATGTTTGGGCGCTGGCGCCATTGTTGGTGGCATATTGCATGGCTGGGGAATTGTACTGGGCGTGACAGCTGTTGCGGGCTGGGTTGGATTTGATATTTATAAAGCGTTTAGACCGCAAACAACTTAAATGGTATACAAAATAAAAAAGCGCCGAACTTGTTACAAGTTCAGCGCTTTTTTATTGAAAGCTTGATTTAAGAGTTTCTAACTCGCGCTGTAATTTCTAAAGCAGCTTTAGGTTTTGGATCTTCTGCATTCAAAATAACAGCTGTTGCTTGAAAATAAGCATTTCGTGCGAGCTTATCAATAAGAATCTGATCTGGTATTTCTTGCTTTGGCTTGTCCTTTGCCCCAAGTCCGAGTAAGCGTTGTGCGCCTGGTGTAAATGTAGCCATAATGGTTCCTAATTAATCATCCAACTTATTTATTCTAAGTATGTTAACACATTTAGTTGGTATGTAAAGTGTTTAGGGCGAGAATTTCTCATAAAAAAATGCTTTTGAAAAGCATTTTTCAGATAAGCGGTAGTTTTAGAGGGATAAAAGCGTGTAAATGCTACTTAGAGCTGGTGCAATATTAGGAAAAGAAATCTCAAGAACGGGCCGATCTCTATGCCGGCCCAGAAACTGTTGCTGGGGATCCCCAAGCCCGTAGTATTCAAAATAAAATGTCGTGAAAACGGTATGTAGCTGATTAATGAAAAAGAATATTATTCATATCAGGTTTAAAATCAGCTCCCACCTAACTTGGTGCCTTGTTTAGGCTTGGTTGGTGGTTCTTCATGTGGATTTTTATCTGCTTTTTCAAATATTTTTGAGGAGTTTTTAAATTCGGTAGTAGGGGTCACATCAATGCGATCAGCATTCCCAGTTTTTAATGATGCAGCAATACTAGCAGCTAATTTACTATCATTTTCATTGTTTGGTTGTGTCTTCTCAACATCATCTATAAGCT
>JBFXKR010000125.1:0-5859 GCA_050173595.1 Candidatus Berkiella sp. | reverse complement strand
ATGATACCCGGCAATCTGATAGTAAGGCCACTGTCATATCGCAACTAATAACTATAAACCCAAAGAGGGGAAAGATGTCTAGCTTCGAAAAAGAACTTGCTCGACGTCGTACTTTTGCCATTATTTCTCCCCCTGACGCGGGTAAAACCACGTTAACTGAAAAGCTGTTACTTTTCGGAGGTGCGATTAAATTAGCGGGTACTGTCAAAGGCAGAAAAGCCACCCGTCATGCCACATCAGATTGGATGGCGCTTGAACAACAACGTGGGATCTCGGTCACGACTTCTGTGATGCAGTTTCCTTATCGTGAAGCGATTATTAATTTATTAGATACCCCGGGCCATGAAGACTTCTCCGAGGATACTTATCGCACATTAACAGCGGTTGATTCTGCGTTGATGGTGATTGATGCGGTTAAAGGGGTAGAGTCTCGTACCATTAAGTTAATGGAAGTGTGTCGTCTACGTGATACGCCCATCATTACTTTTATCAATAAGCTAGATAGAGACAGTCGCGATCCGATTGAGCTTCTAGATGAAATCGAAAAAATCTTAAATATTCGTTGTGCGCCTATTACCTGGCCAATTGGCATGGGAAAATTATTTAAAGGCGTTTACCATTTATTGCAAGACAGTGTGTATTTATTTGAACCAGGTAAAGGCGCTGTTATTCAAACACCAGAAATTGTCAAAGGGATTGATAACCCCATTTTAGATCAAAAATGTGGTGATATTATCAATGATTTTCGCGAGCAACTTGAACTTGTGCTTGGGGCAAGTCACCCTTTTGACAAGCAAGCCTTTTTAGAAGGCAAATTAACGCCAGTGTATTTTGGATCGGCATTAAATAATTTTGGTGTGAGTGAGATCTTAAATGCGCTGGTGGATTATGCGCCATCACCAAGGCCTCGGGAAACACAACTCAGGTTAGTGCAACCCAACGAAAAAAATTTTACGGGGTTTGTTTTTAAGATCCAAGCTAACATGGATCCGCAGCACCGTGATCGCATCGCTTTTTTACGTGTTTGCTCAGGCAATTATAAAAAGAGTATGAAGATCCGTCATGAGCGTATAGGGCGAGATGTTCAGATCTCAAATGCCTTAACTTTTATGGCAGGAGAGCGTGATCACGTTGAGGAAGCCTGGCCCGGTGATATTATCGGCTTGCATAACTATGGCACTATTCAAATTGGTGATACTTTCACCACCGGTGAGGATTTAAAATTTATCGGGATCCCTAATTTTGCGCCGGAGCTATTTAAAGCGGTGCGCCCCAAAGATCCCTTGAAAATGAAAGCCCTTCAAAAGGGATTAATTCAGCTTTCTGAGGAAGGTGCTACCCAAATTTTTAGGCCGCTTGACTCTAATCTTATCATCGTAGGTGCAGTTGGGGTGCTACAATTTGATGTAGTGGCCTATCGTCTGAAGTTCGAATACAACGTTGAATGTGTTTATGACGAGGTAAAGATTGTCACAGCAAGATGGGTTTATGGTGAAGATCAGAAAAAATTAACTGATTTTAAGAATAAACTCAGTGTGAATTTAGCGCTTGATAGTGCACAGCACCTTGCTTACCTTGCGCCAACGAATGTAAATTTAATGATGACGCAAGAGCGGTGGCCTGATCTGGTATTTAAAGAAACCAGAGAACACTAATACGCTTTATATGTGGGATATGCTTCCAGCCAAGGATGGTGGGTTGTGGTTGAAAAAGAGATAGTGGCAAGAAGACTCAAATTTGGACTTCCAAAGGATCTGCCACGATTTTGGAATGATAACTGCCCAACAAAGACATATCTGTTTAATGCTATTGCTATCTTAGCGCCAGGCTTTGAGCGTTTGGCAATTTCCAGCGTTGTGCCATTTAAAGATGATATTCCTGATCCCACGTTAAAGGCGCAGATCAAAGGCTTTATCGGCCAAGAATCAGCACATGGTAGCGAATTTATTCGTTACAATCAGATTTTAAAAACGCAAGGTTATGATGTAAAACGCCTTGAAAAATGGAATATTAAAAGCTTTCGCAAAATTGCTAAAAAGCTCTCTCCCAAAATGCACTTATCGCTTTCATTAGCAGGAGAGCATCTTACTGCTATTATTTCAGATTTGGTTTTAAGAGATAAACGTTGGTTAGAGCATGCGCATAGCGCAAATGCGGCCATATGGCGCTGGCATTCTATCGAAGAAATAGAACATAAAGCCGTTGTTTTTGATTTATATCTTTCAATTGGCGGTGGTTATTTTGCCAGAATATTAGGTATGTGGTTAATCACTTGGGTGCTTGGGCGATTACTGATTCGTAATTTTTTTCATATGGCACGCCACGACAAACAGCTTTTTAAGTTTTCCTTTTGGAAAAAAACCTTGATTTTATTATGGGCAAAAAAAGGCTTTATGCGACAGTTAATGCTACCTTATTTAAAATATTATTCGCCACGCTTTCATCCCTGGCAGCAAAACAATCTTGAATTAATCACTAAATGGAAAAAAATATTTTATCAAGCCCAATCGAATGATGATATGGTACAGCAACTGCAACAAGATTATGTATAACTTGGATAATTTGAATAGGGATCTGTTATGAGAAAACTATTATTATTAACTGCCTTAGCTTCTATGCCCTTATGGGCTGATACCGCCAATGATATTGCTGATATTCAAATACGTTTAAAACAAATCGAAGTGAGATTAGGACTCATAGAGCGCGATTTAAGTGAAGTCAGAGGAAGCAAGGTAGATTTAGTGCCGTTAAGCCAATCTAGCTTACCTTCATCTTCTGTATTAATTTGGGCATCAGAATCGATTGAACAAATATATGATTATAATTATAAAAACTTTCCACAAGTGTTAACCGCTATTCGAAAATATTTTACCACGCAAGGCTATGATTCTTACATGAAAGCCTTAAATGATTCGAATAATTTGCAGATTGTGCAAGATAAAAGAATGTATGTCAGTGGTAAAGTGTCACAAAGAGGCAAAGTAGTAAAAGAAGGGGTTGTCAGTGGCATTTATACTTGGGAAATAGAAATTCCGCTGGATGTAACTTATAAAACATCAACAGATACCGTGACACAAAAAATTATGGCAAATATTGAAGTGGTACGGGTGCCTATTGCAGATAGCCAGGTAGGGGTTGCTATCCATAGCATAACCGCAAAGCCTGTGTCTGAAGGGGAAACAACCCCAGCTGCGCCTAGCAGCTCAGGTGGTGTTACTTTGCCATCAGCGAAATAAACAGGGCAGTCTTGATAGCGTCATTGTGAATTTCTTGTGTCGGGGACGACCTTCGCCTGCCTTGCCGTAGTGTTAACGAAGGCAGGTGTCGTCACTTTAACAGCTCTGACTTTAATAGGGCAGGCACAGAGGCCTGCCCCTACAAAGAATCTCATTTCTACGACTATATCAATAAAAACAAAGATAACTGACATATTCTCGGTAACTAAAAAAGTTGTTATTTGGCCACAGCTGCATTAGTATCACGGTTTTTGGCGATGTAGGCTAACTTATGACAATTCAATTTCTTAACTGCAAGTACCTTTGGCAAAGCCAAGAAGGATTCGCAACTGCGTTTGCGGGCCTGCATTTTGAAACGCCAGAAGAATATGAAACAGTGGCTGATCTTTTAATAGATCAATGTCAAGCAGCCTCTGCGCGAAGATTAGATCGCAACCAAGAGATAGCAAAACTCAATCAGGCATTAAAAGAAGATATCGAATCACTGCTGGAAAATATAGATGCACCTCAAGATTTTGTAAATGATGTGTTTATTAATGAACATTTAGCCATGTTTGGACTACAAGCGTTTATTGATCAAGCACAAGCAAACCAAGCCTATATTTCGATGGTGCAGGGTCTTTTTATAGAAAAAGCCCAAGCACTTAAAGCATTACCAACAGCACAACGAGAACTTGAAATAGCGCAAAGAAAAGAAAAGATTAAAGAAAATCAAGCCAATCAACAAGTGTTAAGTGCCAAGGAACCACCAGCACAAGCTGCCAGCACACATCAATATTTCTTAAGAGATTTTATCGGCAATGAGGCAAAATTTTCTCAAGTTTTTGAATTACTAAAAAGTGATCCTTGCCTGAGTGAATGTAAATCAGTGCTAGGAAATTGGCAAGGAATTTATACCGACGAAGAGAATTTAAGATGGCAGTTTGAAATAATAGGCCAAAATGATGGTGATTTATTGATCTTAATAAAAAATTATGATGGCTTACATTTGAGCCAAAGTGATCCGAACAAAGTAATACCATCACTGAGCGCTGCCCGTGGTATTGCGATAGAGGCCTCCTATTTTCCAAAAGGCCAATTTGAGTATTCAAGTCATACTATAAAAGATTTACTATTATCCCGAATTAAAGAAATTACTTTCTTCACTTATTGTTTATGTTTTGCTAAAGAAAATAACATCAATGAAATGCTAGCATCGCATCATATCAATCAAATTAGTCAAAGCAGAGACTATCCACCACGCGCACAAATCCAAGAGATCATGCTTAGTTTTGGGCAAGCTAATCCACAGTTCCAAATAATAAGAGATAACCTCCTCTCAAGTCTTATGACGGCCATTTTACGCGGTGTACCTCAAGATCAAGAACCAGCTGGTTTTGAATTCGAAGCGGATGATGAAGATAACGAAGAAGATGTTGTTAATTTCGTTTTTCCTAATTTGTTTACAGCTGGATTTTCGCAGCTTATGCAACGTTTTCAAGCACGTTCACAAGCAGTCGATGAGGCAGATCTTGATGAAGAAGAGGAAGCGCTAATCGATGAGCAAGCCCAAGCGCAAAGCTCAGAAGAACTTAGTGATGAGCAAGCCCAAGCGCAAAGCTCAGAAGAACAAGCAGCAAATCAAGCACCAGTTGAAGACAGTCAACAAGCGAAACGACGTAAACGCTATTAGCTTGCTATTTCATGAGCGTTTAGCGCGTCTTTGAGTGTCGTGCAGGCAAAGTTAAGTGCTTCTTTAGAGGCGCTTAACTTTGGATAAAAACGCATAAAACAATGTATCATACCATCATAACGCTTCGCAGCCACTTTGATATTGGCTGCTTGTAACTTAGTCACATATGCCTCGCCCTCATCGCGCAAGGGATCACATTCAGCAGTAATGATGGTTGTTGGGGGTAAATTGTTAAATGAGGTTGCAAATAACGGAGAGGCCAAGGGATCTGCATATTCCTGGGCATGATGAAAGGCATTTATTTTTAGCCATTCAATAAAAGGTTTGTCTAGCATAAAACCATATTCGAATTGGGTTTTAGAGGCAAAAGGTGTGATCAAATCCATCATCGGATAAAACAGCGTTAAGTATTTTATCAGTGGCAAGCCTTCATCGCGCAGCAAATGAGTACAAGCGGTTGCAATATTGCCACCTGAACTTTCTCCCCATAGTGATAACTTATCATGCGCTAAATTCAGTTTTTCTGAATGGGCGTAAATCCATTTAATGCTCTCTAAGCAATCATAGACAAACTTTGGAAATTTAAATTCTGGGATTAAACGGTGGGATACGCTAATCACTTTCATCTGTAGCTCATTTGCTAACAAACTACAGTAGTCATTGCTGGTATCTAAACGGTTAACAACATAGGCATTGGCAGAAATATAAATGACCCCAGGTAAGTTTTGCTTTGAGTCTGTATTGCTTGGGGAATAGCAACGCAACGTTATGCCACCCTCAGTGATAAAATCTTGGTAGCTAGCTTTTTGGACGTTGAATTTTGCAGGCCTTAAGCTTAAGCGCATTTGCTCAGGGCTAAATAAATGCAAATCGCCAAAACCATTTAAATACGCCTTAGCGATTAACCGTTTGAGCATAGGATCGACTATCATAGTAAGAAGCCACTCACGC
>JBFXKR010000124.1:0-5864 GCA_050173595.1 Candidatus Berkiella sp. | reverse complement strand
CTAGCCAACCTCTTGTGACGTGGCCACTATCGATAAGCTCTGACATCACACCTTTGGCAAGGTTAATGGGGATGGCAAAACCAATGCCTTGAAAACCACCACTTCGGGTGTAGATAGCATTGTTAATTCCAATCAAATTGCCATTGCCATCAATCAATGCGCCACCTGAGTTACCAGGGTTAATGGCAGCATCTGTTTGAATGAAGTTTTCAAAGGTGCTTATGCCTAGATCAGTTCTTTGTGTTGCACTGACAATACCACTGGTGGCAGTTTGGCCAACGCCAAAAGGATTACCAATGGCAAAAACGACATCGCCAACATGTAGATTTTCTGAATCGCCCATTGCAATCACTTTAAGATCAGGCAAATCTATTTTTAAAATCGCTAAATCGGTTTCAGGATCTGAGCCAATGACCTTGGCTTTGCTTTCACGACCATCGGCGAGCTTAACTTTGATTTCATCAGCACCATTTATCACATGGTTATTGGTTAATACATAACCATCTTTGGTAACAATCACGCCAGAGCCGATACCCGATTGTGCTTCCTGTGGAAGCTGACCTTGGTTACCAAAAAAGTAACGATACACCGGATCGCGCATCATGGGTGCCATTTGTTTAGACATGTCTTTGCTAGAATGAATGCTCACCACAGCAGGCGCAGCACGAGAGATTGCCTGCGAGTAAGATAGTGGCGCTTCACCATAGCTGATAGGCTCGTTCGCTTTTTGAAATTTTGGTGAGGCATTAGCATCCCCCCAAAACCCCAATTTTGCCAAAAGCACGGGCGATGCAATGAATATGCCGGAAAAGAAAATGATGAGCTTCACATATTTCTTAAAGGAGTTTTTGCTTAACATCATGATTTTTAAGTCCATTGCCATAAAAAAACGATTTATTATGCCTTTAACAAGGAGTTCTTCGCAAATCCGCAAGAATTGCTCGTCAGATAACTATAATGAATGTATAATCCCTGGCTGCTAATAAATGGCAGCTAAGATCGCAGTCTCAGATAAGGTAGATAATAAAATTGCAAAAACTCAAACTTCATGGCTTTAACAATCTTACTAAGAATTTAAGCTTTAATATCTATGACATATGTTATGCCAAGACACCCGCGCAGCGTCAGGAGTATATCGAGTATATTGACGAGCGGTATAACGCTATTAAGCTAACTGAGATTATGTCTGAAGTGACCCGGATCATAGGTGCATATATTCTCAATATTGCGCATCAAGATTATGATCCCCAAGGTGCGAGTGTGACTTTATTAATTGCAGAAGAGCCTGTTGAGAAAAGACCGCTGCAAACAGAATCACCGGGCCCTATGCCCGATAGCGTGGTTGCCCATTTAGATAAGAGTCATATTGCCGTTCATACTTACCCTGAAAGTCATCCTGACAATGGTATTTGTACCTTTCGTGCAGATATAGATGTTTCAACTTGTGGCCTTATCTCACCGCTCAAAGCGCTGAATTATCTGATTCATACTTTTGAGTCAGATATTGTCACAGTTGATTATCGTGTCAGAGGTTTTACACGAGATGTGAATGGTGAAAAGCACTTTATTGATCATCAAATTCACTCTATCCAAAATTATCTTACACAAGATACGCTTGATTCTTATGAAATGATTGATGTGAATGTATACCAAGAAAATGTGTTTCATACCAAAATGTTATTAAAAGAATTTGATCTTGATAATTATCTTTTTGGTACCAAAGCAATGACACTATCTAAGGCAGAGAATCAGACAATCAGAGGTCAGCTCAAACGAGAAATGTTAGAAATTTTTTACGGCAAAAATCTTAAAATTCCTATCATTGCTTAATCATCGACTAAGCTCAAACCGCCTTTATTGTCTTTGTTATCATTTTTGATATTCCCAAGGGGGAGGCTGGATAGGGGGGTGATTTCGGTCGTTTGTTCCTCAATAGATGGCTCTGATTCTTCTTGGGCGCAGTTTTTATCCGTGATGGTTAGCTTTAACCTTAAATTATTACGAGAATCAGCATTTCTTAGGGCTTCATCCAGCGAGATCCTTTTCTCAAAATATAGTTTTTCCAACGATTGATCAAACGTTTGCATACCAAGGGATTGTGATTTTTCCATCACTTCTTTAATGTTGTCTATTTCCCCGCGTTGAATAAGCGAGAGCACAAGAGGTGTGCCAAGCATAATTTCAATTGCCGCGGTACGTTTGCCATCTATGGTTTGCACCAGTCTTTGCGAGATAATGGCTTTAAGATTAAAAGATAAATCTAGCAGCAACTGTTGTCTTCTGTCTTCAGGGAAAAAATTAATAATCCTATCTAGCGCCTGATTGGCGTTATTAGCATGTAACGTAGAAAGACATAAGTGGCCGGTTTCAGCAAAAGCGATAGCATGATCCATGGTTTCTCTAGATCTGATTTCGCCAATTAAAATAACATCTGGTGCTTGACGTAAAGTATTTTTCAGCGCTTCCTCGTAGGTTAATGTATCCATGCCTACTTCGCGCTGGTTAATAATAGATTGTTTATGAGGATGAACAAATTCGATGGGATCTTCAATAGAAATAATATGGTTTGCCGAGTTTTCATTGCGATAGTCTATCATGGCGGCAAGCGAGGTGGATTTACCTGAACCTGTTGCACCAACCAGCAGTACTAAACCGCGTGCTTCCATGATGATATCTTTCAAAACGGTTGGTAAACCTAAAGATGCGATAGTTGGTATTTCCATTTGTATGCGCCGAATGACCACGGCCACATCCGATCTTTGCATAAAAATACTGACCCGAAATCGCCCAAGTGCAGGATCGGCGATAGCCAAATTCATTTCCATTTTCTTTTCAAATGTTTCAACTTGCTGTTGATTCATTGTTTCATAAGCAAGCTTTTTGATTTCATCTTTTTTTAAAGGAATATCATTCAGTGGGGTAAGTTTGCCAAAAGCTTTTACTGAAGCCGGTTTGCCTGTTGTTAAAAACAGATCTGAGGCCTCCATTTCTTTCATTTTGACAAGAAATTTATTAAGCTCCATAACTCGTCACCTTATTAAATCAGAATAACCGCTTGCTATAATAATAAGAATGAATGTACTATCTTTCTTACTAAATGCTTTAAATAACCTGTATAGCCATATAGTTTATTATTGTTAAAAATCACCTATTGGGGGCTCTATGGATTTTGGTGCTGTTGTCTTTCTTATCGTCATTTTAGCGATTTTCGTTATCTTTATGGGCGTGAAACAAGTACCACAGGGATATGAATGGACAGTAGAGAGATTCGGGCGTTATGTGCAAACGCTTTCCCCAGGGCTGTCTTTGATTGTTCCTTTTGTAGATAGAATTGGTGCCAAACTGATTATGATGGAACAAGTGGTTGATATCCCATCTCAGGAAATTATCACCAAAGATAATGCCATGGTAAAAGTGGATGGCATTTGTTTTTATCAAGTTGTTGATGCAGCAAAAGCAGCTTATGAAGTAAGTGAGCTGGACCGTTCATTACGTGCCCTTACCATGACCAATATTCGTACCGTATTAGGCTCGATGGCTTTAGATGAAGCTTTATCGAATCGAGATCATATTAATACAAAACTACTTTCTGTGGTGGATGATGCAACAACGCCTTGGGGTGTTAAAGTAACCCGCGTGGAAATTAAAGACATTTCTCCACCAAAAGATCTTGTGAATGCCATGGCAGCGCAAATGAAAGCTGAAAGAGAAAAACGTGCAAAAATTCTTGAGGCAGAAGGCATTAGAGCCTCTGCTATTTTAAAAGCAGAAGGTGATAAACAATCGGTTGTGCTCTCAGCTGAAGGTAGAAAAGAAGCCGCCTTTCGTGATGCAGAAGCAAGAGAAAGAACTGCCGCAGCAGAAGCAAAAGCAACAGAGGTGCTTTCAGAATCTTTATCTAAAGGTGATGTTCAAGCATTAAACTATTTTATTGCACAAAATTATGTTGATGCGCTTGGTAAAATAGCAAGTGCAGAAAATCAAAAACTTATTTTAATGCCTTTAGAAGCTTCAAGCATCATCGGATCAGTTGCCGGCATTGCTGAGATTGCCAAGCAAACTTTCTCGCTCAAAGGGAAGGAATAATTAGATGGATGCCATGTTTTCACAGCTTGTTTTTTGGCATTGGTTTGCTTTGGCTGTGGTGTTAGGCATTTTAGATGTCACACTTGGCGCAAACTTTTTCTTTGTTTGGTGTGGGGCATCCGCTGCTTTTGTTGGCGTGCTAAAGATGCTTTTTCCAATGATGACTTGGGAATATCAATTTCTTATCTTTGGTATAGGCGTGATGACAAGTTTGGTTGTTTGGCGCCGATACTTAAGCAAGCATCCACGTGCTAGCGATAATCCAGATTTAAACCGCCGTTCGGCGCAATATATAGGTAGAACGTTCTCGTTAGAAGAAGCGATTGTCAATGGCCGAGGTAAAGTGAGAGTAGCCGATACCCTTTGGATTGTATCTGGTGAGGACATGCCTGCTGGTACAACAGTGAAAGTTGTTGCGGTTGATGGTACAGTGTTAAAAGTCACCAAGGCATGATGATCTTAAAGCCAAGGACTAAATAGCATTCAGTAGACCTTGATCAAATTAATGCATTTGCTGTGCCATTGCATTTGTGCTCGCTGCACCCATCCCCCCGTGGGACCCCTGCAGCTGCGCTCAAAAGCAATAGCACATAAATGCTTAGATTTGTCTAAATTGTAATGAAAGGTATTTAGGTATAGTGCAAGCGTTGTTTCAAAGTTATCTCAATACGCTTCCCTCGAGCATGAACAAATATTTGGTTCATGCATGGGAGCGCTACCAAGCTTCTTGTGCCCAACAACATTGTCAAATCCCAACTGATCCAGAATTTTTGCGCGCATTGTGGCTAGTCATATCAACCAGCGATTTTGTCACGGGAATTTTGTGCCAAGAGCCGAGTTTACCCCTTGAGTTCATATCTAATGCTAATCGAAATTTTAATCAACAAGATTATTTTTACGAGTGGCAACAATTTGAACCAAATGTAAAAGATGAAGCAAGCTTGATGCAAATGCTCAGGCGGTTTTCTCATCGCGCGATGGCGCGTATTATATGGCGCGAATTATTACAGCTATGTACCTTTGAAGCCCACTTGCAAGAACTTTCAGACTTAGCTGATGTTTGTATCAAAATTGCATCCACTTTTATTTATAATGAAGCGATTAAAGTTTGGGGTACGCCTTGTAACGAAAAAGATCAACCACAGCCCTTTGTTGTCATTGGCGTTGGAAAACTTGGGGCCTGTGAGCTAAATTTATCATCTGATATTGATTTGATTTTTGCCTATCCTGAAGAAGGTGTGACTGTAGGTAATGCTAGAAATATCAGCAATCATCAGTTCTTCACTAAAGTTGGGCAACAATTAATTAAAGTATTATCAGAAGTCACTGAAGAAGGGTTTGTTTATCGGGTCGATATGCGCTTAAGACCGCATGGCCAAAGTGGAAACTTGGTTCTTAACTTTAATGCCATTGAAAATTATTACCAATATCATGGGCGTGATTGGGAACGTTATGCGCTGATTAAAGCGCGTGTGATCACAGGTGAAGTGGCGGCTCAAAAGTTGTATTCACTATTACAACCTTTTGTTTATCGGCGTTATTTAGATTATGGTGCGTTTGAGTCTTTAAGAGAAATGCGCGATTTAGTACTAGCGCAAGTAAAAAGAAAAAGAATTAAAAAAGATATTAAATTAGGGCCGGGGGGTATACGGCAAATTGAATTTTTAGCGCAAGCTTTCCAGTTAATTCGAGGTGGACAACATCGCCAGTTCCAACACCGTCAGTTATTAGTTATTCTCTTTCGTTTGGCACAAGCAGAATTATTGGATATAAAAGAG
>JBFXKR010000123.1:0-5868 GCA_050173595.1 Candidatus Berkiella sp. | reverse complement strand
GCTGGCATCAATCAAGTTGCTGATATATCAAGTAATAATCTTCAAGTTCATAATGCTGAACTTGATGATGAGATTAATGAGCTGGATCCAATACAAGGAATAGTTTGTTTACCGATTGGCCAATCTTTGCCGCAAGAAGCCAAAATTGAAGTATCAGCAACACCATTTTCAATTGTATTGCAAGAACAAAATGATAACTATAATCAATCAGAAAACTTACGACTTGCAACACTATTACAACAAGATGAAAGCTTTTCGATAAATAGTAATTTTGAACAGACTGAAGAAAGAGTCATTGCTAAAACGACTAATACAGAATCTGATTTTATTGATAAGTCCTTATTTGAAGTAAATCATAATAGCAAAGTTGTAAATGATCATATTGCAACAAAACTATATAATGAGACGCAACCAGATAAACTCGTAAACCCTGCAAATCTTAACGCTGAATTTGTATCCTTAGAGCGCCCAGTCGTATTTGAACCTTTTGATTTGTCATTAAGACAAAACTATAGCGTACCAGATAAACCAACTAAGTCCGTTGTTGAGGAATCAAAGCTAACCGAATTAGAACAAGAGCAACCTGATCTGATACCTACTCAAGACAATGTAGACTATCAAAAGGTGAATGTGGCGCAGAAAATTTCTGGCCAATTTGAATCATTGATTCAAAACAAGCAGCAAGCTGATATAGATCAAATCATAACGCTTAAGACAAGTGACAAACCAGAAGAGCTAAACTCACAGCTGGATACTTCAAGTGAGCAAATCCAAATTTCAGTTAACCAACAAGTATCAAAAAAGGCTGAACCGACTATTACAAGTAACAATAATAATATTATTCAACGTGAATCAATTGACAGTGACTTAAGTGAAAAGATTCAACTCATGATAAATGCGAGTGAAAAATCAGCACAATTTGATATTTCACCTAAAGAGCTGGGTAAGATTGAAATTAAAATCGTTCAAGATGCAGACAAAACACACATTACATTTTTAACAACACATCAAGAAGCACAAGAGCTTATTGAATCAAGCATTGAACGACTAAAAACACAAATACAGATGCAGGGATTAGACTTAGGAAACGTCACCGTCTCTCATCAGGAATCACAAGCCCATAGGCAGCCACTAAAACAACAAGCAGTATATTATCAAGAATCCACAATTGGTATTGATAACACTGAGGTGGTTTTATCCCCGAAAACATCTAGCTCAATGCTAGATATCTACGTCTAAATAGCATTCATTACGATTTGGACCATTCTAAATTGATGTGCTATTGTTTTTGAGCGCAGCTACAGGGGTCCCACGGGGGGATGGGTGTAGCGAGCACAAATACAATAGCACAGCAAACGCAAATAAATTTGATCAAGATCTATTGAATGATATTTGGTCAAAAAATTGACACTTCCATTGTTCTAATCCACTGATATTTATAATAATTTAGTTGGTATAAGCTTTGCATCATAAGATCAAAGGAGGAATATCCAATGGTTGATGAAGCAGACAAAGGTAGTGAACAAACATCCAAGCCAAAGATGAACAAAATGATCCTAGGCCTTGTCGGATTTTTAGGTGTATTTTTCATTGCTATGATTGTTGGTCTAGTCATGATTTTAAAAATGCCAACCACTGTTTCACAAGCCGAGCAAGAACCTGTTGTACAAGCACAATCTGATGAAGTTGTAAAAACGCAGGAAAAAGAAGCGCCAAAGGAACATAAAGTCGAAAGTAAGGCTAAACATGGAAATGAGGGCGAAAAGCCACAGTTTTATAAATTACGACCAGTGATGGTTGTTAATATACCTTCTGCTGAAAAATCAAGATATTTGCAAGTTGATGTTGAGTTAATGGCCAGAAGCGCTTCTGGTCTTGAAAACATCGAAACATATTCTCCGATCATTAGAAATGATTTAATCATTTTGTTTAGCACACAGCGTTATGAAGATCTGCTTACCCTTGAAGGTAAGGAGCTTTTACGTAAAAAGGCCTTAGAAACAGTTCAGAAAGTAATGAAGCAAAATACAGGTGATCCTACTGTAGAGCAGGTATTATTTACTAATTTTGTATCACAATAGGAAACAAAATGAATCAAACATTAAATCAAGATGAAATTGATTCACTGTTAGGAAATCCTAATGAGCAAAATAATGTTCAAGGTACTGATGATTTAGCAGCACCTCATGCTTATGATTTAGCAAACAACGATAAAAACATTTACAGTCGCGTCGCTACATTGGGGTTGGTTAATGAGCGCTTCGCAAGAAATATTCGCATCACAATTAATTCATTCTTAAAGCGAAATGTAGAAGTAACGCTACAAGGGTTGAAGATAATTAAGTATGAAGAGTATGTAAATAGTTTATATATACCCACCAGTATCAACATCGTTAAAATTGCGCCACTAAAAGGCACGGCGCTTATTGTCCTTGATTCAAAGCTTGTATTTGCGTTGGTTGATAATTATTTCGGTGGTGAAGGAAAAGTAAATTACAAAATTGAAGGTAGAGAATTTACTGAAACTGAAAACCGAATCACAAGAATGCTGGTTGAAGGATTTTTTGCAGACTTTAAAGAAGCCTGGAAAGGGATTTTAGATGTTCAATTAGAATATAAGGGTTTTGAAGCAAATCCTGCGATGGCAAATTTCATGAACTTAAGCGAACTGCTTATCGTTTCAAAATTTCATTTTGAATTAGATGGTGGTGGCGGAGATTTTAACATCTGTATACCCTACAGTATGTTAGAGCCCATCCGCGAGTTATTAAATGCGGGCATTAAACCAGAGAAAGAAGTTAGCGACGAAAAATGGATTCAAAAGATACGAGAAGAAATATTAGAGGCTCAAGTTCAAGCGCATTGTATTTTAACAAATAAAAAAATATCACTCAGAGATGTGATGCGGTTTAAAAATGGCGATGTTTTAGATATAGAAATTCCTGAAGAAATTGTATTGAAAGTAAGTAATATTCCAATGTTCACAGGTAATTTTGGTACATTTGAAGGAAAGTATGCTGTCAAAATTGTCGATAAGTTAAAAAAACCACCGAAGAGGTAAAAATGGAATCCGATCAACCACAGCAACCTAGCACAAATCCAACGCCAGCTGAAAATGCCGCCAAAGCTGAACCTGCGCATTTCTCAGAGTTGAATAAAGAAAACAAAAAAAACATATTTACTGACAATAATGATTTTGAAGTCATTATGGATATTCCGGTAACCATTTCTCTTGAAGTTGGTAGAACATCAATTTGCATTAGAAATTTATTGCAACTAAACCAAGGATCAGTGGTTGAGCTTGATAGAAATGCGGGTGAGCCCTTGGATGTATTAGTAAACGGTACTTTAGTAGCGCATGCAGAAGTTGTCGTTGTGAATGATAAATTTGGGATCCGTTTAACAGATATTATCAGCACAACTGAACGCATGGAAAAGATCAAATAGGAGAGAATGCTTTGATTAATGTATCAACACTTTCAAACGTTGCATTAATGCTAATGGTTACGCTGATCCTGGTGTTCATTTTAGCATTTTTACTCAAGCATTTTAAAAAAATAGTGCCACAAATGCCAGGTTCATTACAGGTTTTAGGTGGAGCAAATCTAGGAAACAAAACTAAAGTTGTTTTGCTAGAAGCTTATAATGCAAAGCTGCTCATTGGCGTAACTGATTCACAAGTGCAAACTTTATATATATTTAAAAATGAAGCATCAACACCTTCACAACCAGTGGAACTAAAGTGAAAAGAATAATATTTTTATTACTATTAATACCAGTGGCTTGCTGGGCAGGCGATTTTAATTTTGATGCCTTTTCAGTAAGTAACGATGGGCATGGGGCACAAAAATATTCAGTTAATCTTCAATTGATTGCTTTAATGACGGTCTTAACTTTATTGCCTGCAATCATTTTGATGATGACTTCATTTACGCGAATTATCATAGTGCTATCAATTTTAAGGCAAGCGTTAGGTATGCCTCAAACGCCTAGTAATCAGATTATTATTGGTCTTTCATTGTTTTTGACAATGTTTATTATGGCGCCAGTGTATAATGAAGTGCATGAAACGGCGATTAAACCGTATTCTGAGAATAAAATATCTCAAGATCAAGCGTTAAAAAAAGCTTCTGTTCCAGTTAAACAATTTATGTTTAACCAAACAAGAAGTGAAGATCTTGATTTGTTTTTAGAAATATCAAATACCAATTTAGAATTCAAAGATGCAGAGCATGTTCCATTATCAATTTTAATATCAGCATTTATTACCTCTGAATTAAAAACTGCATTTCAAATCGGTTTTATCATATTCATTCCATTTTTAATCATAGATTTGGTTGTGGCAAGCGTTTTAATGTCAATGGGTATGATGATGCTTTCACCCCTGATTATCTCGTTGCCTTTTAAGATAATGTTATTTGTTTTGGTGGATGGTTGGAATTTAATTATAGGAACACTTGCATCTAGTTTTGCACTGGTAGGAACATAAATGACACCTGAAATTGTGATTGACGTGATGAGAGAGGCGATATTAGTACTGCTTGTTGTGGTGAGCGTCTTAATTTTGCCGAGTTTGCTCGTAGGTGTTTGTATCAGTATATTTCAAGCTGCAACCCAAATTAATGAACAGTCTTTAAGCTTTGTGCCAAGGCTAATTACAGTTTTTATCACGTTGATGTTAGCGGCTCCTTGGTTGATAAGGGTGGTTACCGACTTTACACATAATATTATTGAGCAAATTCCTTATGTCATTGGATAGACCATGATAGAACTACCCAAAGACTTGCCTCAACTTATTTTTTTATATCTTATGCCATTTATTCGCATAACGGCCATGGTAATGGCATTACCCATTATTGGCTCACATCTTGTTCCGGCAAAAATAAAGTTAATGATCAGTATCGGTATCACATTAATTGTTATCACATCTGGCGAGGTTCATTTAACCAATATTACTCAAGTGCCATGGATATATATTGTGTTATCTATTGGTTATCAAATAATTATTGGTGTTTTGTTTGGTCTTATCATTCATACCATTTTTCAAGCATTTAATATTGCAGGCCAAGTCATTGCCATGCAGATGGGGTTGGGTTTTGCGCAGATGGTAGATCCACAAAGTGGTGTCTCTGTTCCAACAGTTAGTCAATTTTTCATGATGGTAGCAACCTTATTGTATCTATCAATGAATGGACATTTGTATGTTATATCAGCTTTGGTTGAAAGCTTTAAAACGATGCCAGCAATGATAAATGATTTTGCACCAATTGAATTTGATGAAGTGTTTAGTTTAGGCACGATGATGTTCTCTTATGCTATTAAAATTGCACTTCCTGCTATTGTTGCTTTGTTGGTAACTAACATTGCCTTTGGTGTCATGACTAAAGCGGCACCTCAGTTTAATATTTTTACGTTAGGTTTTTCAATTTCTATGATTCTTGGTATTGGCTTAATTTGGATTAACTTGGCCTTCATTTTGCCAGTGTTTACTGATTTAAGTGAGAACGTTCATGTGGCACTACTTGAGGCAACAAGGTAGCAAACATGATTGTTGATACACAAGAACGCACAGAACAGGCCACCCCGAAAAAGGAAAAGGAATCCAAAGAGCGGGGATTGGTTGCGCGCTCTAAGGATTTTAATTCATTTGTTGTGTTATTTTTTGGATGTGTTTCATTTATTGTCTTTGGTAAGTACATTGTTTTGAAATCTCAACGATTATTCAAAGATTTCTTCTCCTTTGATCCACAGATGCTCAGTCAAGATAATGCTTTGTTACTATATCTGAAAAACGGACTCACTGCAGGTATTTATATTTTACTACCCATGGCTATTTTGATTCTGATTGCAAGTTTAGTTGGCGCTTAT
>JBFXKR010000122.1:0-5875 GCA_050173595.1 Candidatus Berkiella sp. | reverse complement strand
TACCATGGGACAAATATTAGATTATTTAACTAATTTGAGCACAGAAATGCTACCAGGCGGCTACACCATGGATACAGCAGGACAATCACGACAATATATGCAAGAAAGCAGCGCGCTTGTTGTCACTTTCTTCTTTGCTTTAATTATTATTTTCTTAACACTGGCTGCCTTGTTTGAAAGTTTTCGAGATCCCCTAATCGTACTCATTAGCGTACCGATGTCTATTTGCGGCGCCATGATTTTTATCAGTTTGGGTGTCGGTGGCGCTAGCTTAAATATTTATACAGAAGTTGGTTTGGTTACTTTGATTGGTTTAATCAGTAAACATGGCATTTTAATTGTACAGTTTGCCAATGATCTACAAGAAGAAGGCATGAGCAAACGAAAAGCGATTGAGCGTGCTTCAACCATTCGTTTGCGCCCTATTTTAATGACAACAGCCTCAATGGTGTTAGGCGTTTTGCCCTTAATCACCGCTACTGGGGCAGGTGCGGTGAGCCGTTATAGCATTGGCTTAGTGGTTGCAACTGGAATTGCGATTGGGACACTCTTCACCTTATTTGTGGTGCCAGGCATGTATTTGATGCTTGCAGATGATTTGAGCAAGAAGAAAAAAGAAACCCAAGATCATTTGCCTTCTCCGGTGGTCGAATTATAATGCTCTTTTGAAGGGTAAAAGAGCAAGATTAATGACTATCAAAAACATCGTCCTTGCAGGCACACCGCAATTGCGCCACATTACCAAGCCTGTTTCGCAAGACATGTTTGGCACTAAGCTATTAAACGACATGATCGAAACCTTATTCGCCACCATGAAAGCATGTAAAGGTGTGGGCCTTGCCGCTTCACAAATTGCTTATGAGTATCGAATTCTGACTTTTGGATTTGATATGAATCACCCGCGCTATCCTGATCAAGAGCCCGTTCCTTTTACTTTAATGATTAACCCAGAAATTTTAGCCAAAAGCACAGAGATGGTTTATTTATATGAAGGTTGCTTAAGTTTACCTGAAGTTCGCGGCTTGGTTCCAAGGCATGAATGGATTGAAGTAAAAGCACAAGATGAAAAAGGCTATGTGTTTCAACAACGCTATGAAGGTTTCACTGCCAGGATCATTCAACATGAAATTGATCACTTAGATGGCAAATTATATCCTGAGCGCATGGACAACATGAGAACGCTTGGGATCACAGCTGCTTTACGAGAAGCAGGTGTGATCCGCTAAATAGCATTCAATAGATCTAGATTAAATTTATTTACATTTGCTGCGCTATTGCTTTTGTACTCGCCGCACCCATCCCCCCGTGGGACCCCTGCAGCTGCGTTCAAAAGCAATAGCGCATCAATACTTAGATTTATCCAACTTGTAATGAAAGGTACTTGCTATTATATACGCTTACAAAAGTTGTAATTTAAGCCAATCCGTGCAATATGCGCTCGCAAGTTAGCAGAAGTGGTATAGGGGCTACTAAAACCATTAGCCGTTGCAATAACCGATGTGTCGGCGTTGCCAAAATCAACATAATCATATTCTGCTTTAACATTCCAATTTGGTGCAAATGGCACTTCAATACCACCGCCTACGACCCAACCTGCTTTCGTATCACTACTCTTGGAGCTTGCAGTACATACTTCATCAATAATTTCATTTTCAACATTAAGATCAGTAAAAGCGGCTCCACCGGTAGCATAAACCATAAAATTGTTACCCATGATGACGCCTGCGCGCCCTCTAGCCATGCCAATCCAACTGGTACTGACACCCGTTTCTGATGAAAATTGACCAAAATCTTGAGAGTTAATCACAGAATTTCGTGATCTATTGAGATTAAATGAGCCAAAATCAAATTCCGCCCCATAAACAAAACAACATTTACGCATGTTAAAGGCTAATTGAGCCCCACCAATGGGTAAGCTTGAATCAAAAACAGGACTGGAACCATTACGTAGCGCTTGCAGACTTTCATCTGTGGGGAATAAACCATTAACTGGATCTAAGGGTCCCCCATCGGTATTGATATGTGATCGCGTTATCGCTCCACCGCCCCAAACACCTAGAGAAGGGCCTTGATAAGCATTAAGGGAATGTGAATGTGCAAAAACTTGTTGAGAGTGAGAAATTGAGCACAGTAACAGACCACTGAGAATAAAGAATCCATTTGGTTTCATGACGCATTCCTTGCAATATGATCTTACCACCAATTTTAGCTGGTCAACATACATCTTTCAAATGAATGCGGCGGCGCGACATGATAGTAAAAAAAGTAAATTTTTAAGTTAAAAAATTGTAGCCATTGATACAATATCAATGGCTACTGACTACTTTAGTACTACTTTATTAGCACCCTCAGCAGATTCTCTAGTTAATTGTGGTAAATGCTGGGCTGGATCAGCTGCTGAGTTGGCATATGCTGTTAACCATGCTCTTGAAGCGCCAAATAAATTTCCAAGACTATTGCTAGCTGTGCTTACAAGTGTGCCCGCATTTTCTTGAACACTCACAACCACTTGAGAAAATTGGTTTCTTAATTCTGCTAAATCATCTTCAAGGGTTGTTGGCGCATGCGATTGCTGTGGTACCGGTCTTTGTTTTTCTGGTGGTAATGTCAAAAAGTTTCTGAGTGTTTGCAAATCATCCACGCTATAACCATGAGGAAGATTCAGCTTAATGGATGTCAGGGCAGTATTTTCACTAATAGTATTTAAGATTATTAAAGCATCATCAACAGAAATATCTTGCTTTGAAACCAAGCGAAGAGAAGTGATTGCTTGATTCTGGCTCATTGCTTTTAACAGTTTTAGTAGAGCTTCAACACTGATACCTTCTTTAGTAACCAATGAAATGATATTTCGTTTAGTGCTTTTAAACAGCATCTCTAATACTGTAACTTCTTCATTAGTTAAATTTTCAAATGTAAAGTCTTTGAGTGGTTCTTGGTCTTCTGGTTTTATTTTTGGATTTAAATATTTGACAAACGCTATACATGATTCGCTATATTGACTAGCTGCTCCAGTAACAGACATCTTTGCCCCCTATTCGTCTTCTTCTAATAAATGCTCATGCTCTAACCATACCACATTGATGATCCCACATGCACAAGCAAATAACACGCCCAGGATCCATGTAAAATACCACATGTTTACTCCTAATAAGCTTCAGACTTGTCTAAGGTGGATTTCGTTTCAAGTTTGCCACGCATCACCCTATAAACCCAATAGGTATACATTAACACGATGGGTAAAAATACAATGGTTACCCAAAACATATATTCTAATGTTCGGTGACTAGAAACAGCATCCCACACCGTTAGACTGTGATTTGGATTAATAGATGAAGGCAAAATAAAAGGAAATAAGGCAATGTTGGCGGTCATGAGTGCACATGTAATCGTGAGTGAGCTCATAATCATCCCAAGATTTACCCATTGTTTTACAGAGCTCATGATGGCCATCAAAGCATAGATAATGGTTAACACTGGTATTGCCCATAACCAAGGAAATGCTTTGTAGTGATGTAACCAAGCTTGTGGTGCAATAGAGACAACTTTTGTTAATGGCGTCAAACTTTGCTGAATATTGCCGATGGTTTCTATTTGAAAACCACTCACACCCCATGTTAGCCAAATACCAATCAGCAAGAATAAGGTGACAAAGCTCAAGCCACTGATAATGTTCACTTTGACTATTTTCTCAGCAAAGTCGACCTGTAGTTTCTTTTGTAAGAAAAGACCACCTTGTAACATTAAAATTGCAATAGCACATAAGCCAAATAAAACAGAAAATGGATTTAATAACGCAAAAAAACTACCGGTGTATTCTGATTGTAATATGTCATTGAACTGAAATGGGATGCCTAGCATTAAATTGCCAAGCCCAACGCCAAAAACCAGAGCTGGGACAAAACCACTTAAAAATAAAGACCAATCCCAAAATGAGCGCCACATTTTATTGGGGAGTTTGCTTCTATAATCAATTCCTGGCGGTCTTAAAATTAAGGTGAGCAACACTAACATCAATGCATAATAAAGCCCAGAAAACGCAGTTGCATACACAATCGGCCATGCTGCAAAAGTGGCCCCACCTGCTGTGACAAACCAGACTTGGTTACCTTCCCATGTGGCACCAATACTATTTAATATCAAACGTCTATCTTCGTCATTTTTCCCGATAATCGGCAATAAGATGCTTACGCCAAAATCTCTTCCGCCTAAGATAAAGAAAATGATGAACAACGCACTGATAAAAACCCACCAAATGACCTTGAGTGTTGCATAATCTAATAGCATTTATTAGATCCCCTGATTTTCAAAGTGATAACGTTTCATACCCAATGTGCTTGGACCAAGCCTTGCATATTTCACAATCAAATAGATATCTGCAATAAACAATAATGTATAAAACACCACAAAACCTAGCAAACTGGTCAGCACCTGGCCAGTAGATACTGTGGACACCCCCATATAGGTAGGCAAAATCTCACCAATTGCCCAGGGTTGACGGCCATACTCTGCCACAATCCAGCCACATTCTGCTGCTATCCAAGGAAAAGGTATACTGATGATTGCAAATCGTAACAACCACTTTCTTTGCTGTAATTTACCTTTAATGTTGAAATAAAACGCGGCGATAAATAAAACTAACATTAAAAGACCGAGCCCTACCATGATTCTAAAAGACCAAAACAAGGGCGCAACCCTGGGCAATCCTTGTTCTGCTGCAATATGAATATCTTTATCAGTGACTTTATCTAAATCAGGCACATAGCGTTTTACTAATAATGCATAGCCAAGATATTCCTTAACTTCATCAAATTCCTTAATCAGGGCTGGATTTGGTTCACTTGCACTTTTCATTTGAGTGAGCAATTTTTGCGCTTTAATGCCAAGCTTGATTTTCTCTTCATGCTCTTGCACCAAATCATTTAAACCAACCACGGGTTTATCTAAAGATCGCGTCGCAATGATGCCTAGCAGATAAGGGATTTCTACGGCATATTCCATACGCCTTTCTTTGTCATTTGGGATCCCAAAAAGCGTGAATGAAGCAGGTGGTATTTTTGTATCCCACTCCCCTTCTATCGCAGCTAATTTGGTTTTTTGAATTTCACCAACGGTGTAGCCACTTTCATCGCCAAGTACAATAACAGATAAAATTGAAGCTAGTCCAAAGCCTGCGGCCACGGCAAATGATCGTCTGGCAAATTGCAGATCACGCCCTTTAAGCAAATAGTAAGCACTGATGCCCAATACAAAGATTGCACCGGTGACATAGCCTGAGGCAACTGTATGTACAAATTTAACTTGCGCGACTGGGTTAAAAAAGATCTCAGAAAAACTACCCAACTCCATGCGCATGGTATCGTAATTAAATTCTGCGCCAATGGGATGTTGCATCCACGCATTAGCAACTAAAATCCACAGCGCCGATAAATTAGCGCCTATTGCTGTCAACCAAGTCACTGCAAGATGTTTAGCTTTGCTTAATCTATCCCAACCAAAAAAGAACAAACCAATGAGCGTTGATTCTAAAAAGAAGGCCATAAAACCTTCAATGGCCAACGGGACGCCAAAAATATCACCCACAAAATAGGAGTAATAGGCCCAGTTAGTGCCAAACTGAAATTCCATAGTAATGCCTGTGGCAACGCCCATGGCAAAATTAATACCAAATAATTTCCCCCAGAAACGGGTCATGTCTTTATAGATTTCATTGCCAGTCAACACATAGACCGACTCCATAATGGCTAATATGAAGCCCAAACCCAAAGAAAGAGGAACAAATAAGAAGTGATATAAAGCGGTTAAGGCAAATTGTAATCATGATAACTCAACAACGGTTTCATTAACCATCTATATTCTCCACTGCACTTTGGAA
>JBFXKR010000121.1:0-5917 GCA_050173595.1 Candidatus Berkiella sp. | reverse complement strand
TCTATCAGTGAAAATGTAAGCTTTTTTGATCCCCAGGCAGATCAACATTTAGTTGAGCAATGTGCTCAATTTGCCATGATTGCGCATGATATAGCCGCCATGCCGATGCAATACAATACGCTGATAGGTGATATGGGTATGACGCTTTCAGGTGGTCAAAAGCAGCGCGTTGTTTTGGCTAGAGCATTATATAAAAAGCCGAAGATTTTATTCTTAGATGAAGCAACCAGTCATTTAGATGTGGCCTTAGAGCAAGCAGTGAATCAGGCGATTAAACATTTAAGTGTTACCAGAATTATTATTGCGCATCGCCCTGAAACAATTCGCTCTGCAGACAGGATTTTTGTGTTTACACCACAGGGCCTTATTGAGCAGCCCAAGCAAGCGCTCAATTTTGCAGCACCAAACACACAGCCTGAGCCAGCATAAATTAAAGGGCTATCTTAATGATAGCCTTCACCTTTTTTAAGTTTTCCTCGAAATGTCCAATACACCAAAGCGGTGTAACCTAAAATAATGGGTAATAAAACCGACGTGCCTATTAACAAGAAAGTTTGTGAGGCTGGCGTTGCAGCAGCTTCCCATACTGTCACGGTGGGTGGAACAAGATAAGGCACATTAGAGAGCACTAAGCCAACAAATGCTAAAATAAAAATACAAACTGCACTAAAAAAGGCTTGTTTGGTAAGTTTGGGATCGTTAATGCCAAGCCAGCAAAGCAAGGCCAATAAACCGGTTAATACTGGCACCGGAGAAAGATAAAGAAAGTTGGGCATACTAAACCAAAGCTCTCGGATTCTAGGAATGTCTCTTGGTGTCCAAATGCTGATAATTACAATAGCGCCAAGCATGGCCATTAATAAGGGGCGTGCTAATTTTCTTGCATGTTGCTCTACATAACCTTCGGTTTTTAAAATTAACCAGGTCGCGCCTAGCAAGGCATAACCACAGCAAAGTCCCACCCCACAAAGCACGCTAAAAGGTGTTAGCCAATCAAATGGACCGCCAGCAAATTGCCCATCAACCACTTTAATCCCTTGCAACAAGCCGCCAAGCACAACACCTTGTGAAAAAGCGGCCATGAGTGAACCTAAGGTAAATGAAAGGTTCCATTTAAAATGATGCGGTTTTGCTACCCAGCGAAATTCAAAAGCAACACCTCGAAAGATCAAGGCAAGTAGCATAATGATAATAGGGATATACAACCCCGGCATAATAATGGCATAGGCTTTGGGAAATGCGACCCACAAACCACCTCCACCTAACACCAACCAAGTCTCATTGCCGTCCCAGTAAGGCGCAATTGAGTTCATCATCAGATCGTGATCTTCTTCTGTTTTATACATTGGATATAAAATACCAATGCCCAGATCAAAACCATCTAACACGACATATAGCAAAACCGCTGTGCCAATCAGGCCTGCCCAAATGAGGGGTAAATAGTGTTCAAAGCCACTCATATAATTGGTTTCCCTTCTAAAGATTCACGTGTTGCTTTGTGTGCAGCAGATAACGGTCGATTGGGTAACCCCGATTCATCTTTGTTAACGATGTGTGGTTGCGGTCCTTTTTGAATCATTTTACGGATGTATAAAACACCCATAGAAAACACAACACAATAGACTAATAAAAACAATAAAAGTGAAATTAATACACTAATGCCATCAACAGGCGACACCGCATCTTTTGTGCGTAACACGCCATAAGCTATCCAAGGTTGCCTACCGCTTTCTGTCACAACCCAACCTGCTAAAATGGCAATAAAGCCCAATGGCCACGACAAGCCAACCATGGTGAGGAAAAAACGATTGGTAAAAAGCTGTTTTTTGAACATGAGTACGGACGCAAACACGCCGATAAACAGGATGACTAGCCCAATACCGACCATGATCCTAAAGGCAAAAAATACTGGCAACAGCGGTGGTCTATCTTCTTTGGGAAAATCAAGTAATCCTGGGAATAAACCATCCCAGCTATGGGTAATGATCAGACTGCCAAAGTGAGGGATCCCAATAGCAAAGTGGTTGGATTCGGTTTTTTCATCAGGTATTGCAAAAAGCAAAAGTTCACCTGGTTTGTTGCTATGCCAATGACCTTCCATGGCTGCAATTTTGACTGGCTGGTATTTTGCGGTGTTTAATCCATGTTGATCGCCTAAAAATATTTGTATGGGGCCTAAGAACATGACCATACCAATTCCCATGACAACCATGGTTTTAGCTTGTGTTTCAAATTTATTTACCAGTAAATATTTGGCACCTATCGCTAACACCACCAGTGAGGTGGTGAGATAGGCAGCCGTCATCATATGTAAAAAGCGATAAGGGAAGCTTGGGTTAAAAATAATTTTTAACCAATCAACAGGGTAGGCAATGCCATTCACAATTTCATGGCCAGCAGGCGTGTGCATCCAACTGTTGGCTGATAAGATCCAAAATCCTGACATACTAGTACCGATGGCAACCAAGATGGCGGCAATGGTGTGAAACCAAACAGGCACACGGTTCCAGCCAAAAAGTAAAATGCCAAGGAAAGTGGCTTCAAGGAAGAATGCTGTGAGCACTTCATAGCCAATAATAGGTCCAATCACATTGCCGATTACTTCTGAAAATTTGCTCCAGTTAGTGCCAAATTGATAGGAGAGCACCACACCTGATACCACGCCCATGGCAAAGGAGACAGCAAAAATTTTGGTCCAAAACCGAGCTAAGGATAAATAGTGATCTTGTTTTTTGAAATTCCAAATAACAAGTAAGGTCGCAATAAAAGCGGAAAGACCAATCGTGAAGGCTGGGAAAATAATATGGAAGCTGACAGTGAAGGCAAATTGTATGCGGCTTAAGATAAGCGGATCAATAATCATTGCACCCTTATTTAGCTATATAACAATAGCAGTATCTATGCGTCATTCACTAATATAAGATTCATTTCATCATAAGTGAATACAATCATTAAAATCAAAACGTAACGTTTAAGATCCTTTTTTTTGTTTTGAAAAGAATTGAACTGTAGTCCAGCTGATAACAAAAATACTTAAAATGCTGATTGCTTTAATGACATGGGGTTTTCTGGCCTCGGGTATCATGGATACAAAAATAAGGCCACTTAAGGTTAGCATTAGCCAGCCAAGGCGATCTGTGCGCCCTTTAAAAAAAGATAGTCGATTGATAAAGGTATACAGCATCAGTGAAATCGCGCCAAAACCGATGGATGCAAAGACATCAATTGGATAATGATAGCCTTGTTGAATTAATCCATAGCCAACTAAAGTGAGAATTAAAAAGACAATCTCACTAAACCAGATTTTTTTAAATTCAATCGCAAGCCAACCCCAAAAAATCATGGCGCTATGCATATGGCCGCTCGGAAATGCCCAGCCTTCTAAAGGGGGCGGTAAGGGATTTTGCCAAATAGATTTTAATAAAACATTGTAAACCATGGTAAACAGTAACAAATAAGCTGTTCTTATAAAGATTTCTCTTTTTTGAGTAAAAAGGCCAAGGATTAAAATACTTGCCACGATAGGCGTGTGACAAAATGCAAGTCCACCTTTAGCAATGAAATCTAAAAAATACATCTTATACTCCTACTGACTGAGCGATGCGACTTTGATACCAAGTCCAATTAAAAATGCGCCAAGTATTTTTTCGATATATTTTTGCGCAGATTGTAATTTTTGTTTTAAACGAGCGTTATTTAAAATAACCGTTAATAAGCTAAACCAAATAAAAGCAATCAAGCCAAACTCAATACCAAGCAATGCTTGAATGTGCACAGGCGTGTTGGGATCGATAACTTGTGTGAAAACACTGAGGATGAACAAGGTTACTTTAGGGTTTAACAAATTCACCAAAAGCCCTTTTTTAAATGCTTTATAATTGGAAATAGCTTGTAATGGTTTTATTTGTCCATTGATAGTGCTGGCCGCTTTGCTAAATAATGCTTTTAAACCAAGAAATATAAGATAACCACTACCAAGATATTTTAAGATATTAAATAAGAGCAGTGATTGGGTAACGATAACACCAAGACCTAACACACAGTAGGTAATGTGAAATAAACAGCCAATGGCGATGCCAAGTGAGGTGAAAAAGCCGGCTTTTTTACCGTAGGATAAGCTTGATTGGGTGACCACAATAAAGTCAGGTCCTGGACTTATTGCGCCTAAAACTGCAATCACACCAAGGGCGATAAAATCATCGATATACATGCTACTTCTACCTTTTTATTGCAACTCATCTTACCCTAGAGTTTGATAATCAACAAATTATTTCCTTAGGGTAAGCCCCCGTGCTGGCTCCTTTGCATTTGTGCTAAACTAACGCCTATTTTGCTTCATAGGTGCTTATATGGTTGTTACGCGTTTTGCGCCCAGTCCTACTGGCGATCTTCATATTGGTAGTGCACGAACCGCTTTGTTTTGCTGGCTGTGGGCTAAGAATCAAAAAGGTAAGTATATTCTGCGTATTGAGGATACAGATAGAGAGCGCTCAACTGAAGCGGCTGTGAACGTGATCCTAGATGGGCTGACCTGGCTTGGTTTGCCATGGGATGAAGGTCCGATTTATCAAACGCAGAGATTTGATCGTTACAAACAAGTGGCAAAGACATTATTAGAATCAGGCCATGCCTATAAATGTTATTGTACCAAAGAGCGTTTAGATGTGTTGCGCGATCAGCAAATCGCAGCCAAACAAAAGCCCCGTTATGATGGCTATTGCTTAAAGTTCCCTCATCCACCGCATGATAACATGCCGTATGTAATTCGTTTTAAAACACCTCAAAGCGGTTCAATTGCTTTTGACGATTTAGTGAAAGGCCATATTGAAATTCAAAATACCGAATTAGATGATTTGATATTAGTGCGCACCGATGGTACGCCGACATATAATTTTACGGTAGTCGTTGATGATTGGGACATGGGGATTACGCATGTATTGCGTGGGGACGATCATATCAACAACACGCCACGTCAAATTCATATTTTGCAAGCACTTGGAGCCAAAGTGCCACTTTATGGGCATATGCCGATGTTGCTAGGGCCTGATGGTAAAAAACTTTCAAAACGAGATGGTGCGGCCAGCGTGTTGGATTATCGCTTGCAAGGAATATTACCCGAAGCCTTATTAAATTATTTGGTACGTTTAGGCTGGTCTCATGGTGATACGGAAATTTTCAGTATCGATGAAATGGTTAAGCTATTTGATGTGAATGCCATTAACAGCTCTCCTGCGGCAATTAACCCTGAAAAATTGCTGTGGTTGAATCAACACTATTTAAAAACCAAACCCGAAAGTGATGTGGCCAAAGAGCTTGGTTGGCATTTTGAGCGCATGGGTTTGGATGTAAATAAAGGGCCGGCTTTAGAGAAAATTGTGATAGCGCAACGCGAGCGTTGCAAGACGCTGGCTGAAATGGCACAAAAGAGTCAGTTCTTGTTTGAAGATGATGTGAGCTTTGACGAGCCTTCAGTGAATAAACATTTTTCATTGGAAACTTTTCCTGTCTTAATGGCAATCATCGAAAAATTAAAATCAGTGACAAACTGGCAGCCTGAGCCGATTAATAATGCCATTAAAGCCGTGGTAGAAGAGCTAGGTATTAAACTCGGTTTAATTGCCCAACCAATACGTATTGCCGTGACAGGCAACACGGTATCTCCACCGATAGATCAAACTTTATTTTTGTTGGGCAAAGAGAAGGCCTTGTCGCGCCTAGAGGGAGCGCTGAGTTTAAAAAATGAGTTGTTTCCTGAGGGTTGACTCTCGCGGTTAGTCGCCGTAGAATCTCGCCTCTATCTCGGGGCTATAGCTCAGCTGGGAGAGCGCTTGCATGGCATGCAAGAGGTCGGCGGTTCGATCCCGCCTAGCTCCACCAGAAACGAGAAAGTTTGTGAAGAAAGTAGGCTTACCGAGTT
>JBFXKR010000120.1:0-5922 GCA_050173595.1 Candidatus Berkiella sp. | reverse complement strand
CGACGTTTCTGATTTGTTGGCTGCCATTTTGCATCGAGTTTTAAGGATTCAATTTCACGATGGCCAATCTTTTTATGTTTCACCAGCAAGACGGGATGCTCATTAACAATAAGATCATCAATTTGCTGTGATTGAGCAATTTCATTTTGAGGAACATTAATGGCATCAAAAGCAGCAAGCGCTGCTTTTAAATCCTTATTTGTCTTAACTAAACTTTCATCTGAAAACTTTGTTTTACAATCTTCCCATTTTTCAAAAAGATTTATCACTCTTTTAGATTTGGTTTTAAATAAATCAGAATATTTTTCCATCTGATCGCTTAGATTCGATGCTATAGCATCATTGAGGTTCATTTGGTCCATTATTGATTCATACTTTGCTTCTTGTTCTGGGTTCAGATAATCTAGATCCGTAGCCAACCCAGCAGGCAATTGTAAAATAAATTCCAGCATTTCCATTTCTAAAGAATTTTGCTTTTGAGAGATTTCAGTTATCTCAACCAATATGTTCGATACGGATGTCTGTATCGCAGAAACTTCCTGTCTTGCTTGTGGTATTTTAGCCTCAAGCCTTTGTATTTTGGCTTGCAGTTCATTTAGTGGCATAGAGAACTCCTATATCGGATTCAGATTTATTAAATAAAAATATCGAGATCAGCTTCCTGATCTCGTTGGCTTAAACTGCCTGGTAAATTTCTCTTTTTCAGAGGCTGCATTTTGCATACCATATGCAAACGCAACAGGGTGTTGATAAGTGTTGCGATTTGCAAAACTTGAAAAATACCCCTTCCATGTTGCGGCTTTTATTCCTGCTCTCATCGCGTCTTCTTCGTTTTGAGTTAAATTGAGTTTTGTGATTTCATATTGTGTTGTAGACCAAGAAAGATAGAACGGGCGTGCAAGAGCGCAAACAGAGCCAACAGCCATCGCCACCACAAAGAGAGCAGATACTTGCGAAAATAACGTTAAACCTAAGCTGATTGTTAATCCACCTAATCCCCCCAATAGAAGATAAAGGTTTTTTGAAGATTCGCTATTAAAATCATTTTTATCTTCTTTATATTCCTGAGTTTTCTTTTCTCGATTTTTTCCCGCGATTTCTAATCTTAGTTTTAAAATACCATCCAACCGATTTTGTTCTTCAACAGTTAGCACGCCTTGGGGGAATTGGATACACGTTGCCTTGGGATTTTGTTCAAATAGCGTAATGAGTTTTGCAGCCCAGCCAGCAGGAAGATTGCATGATGTAATTTTAATAGCTTTGGTATCGTCAAGTTCCTTAATGATATTTGGCATTATATTAGCGATATCTTGTCTTCCATTGATTTGTGTTTTTCCAGATGCAAGAAATGATTTGTAAAATGTAACGTCAAATGTAAGCTTTTCAAATTCAATGAAAAAGTTCTCAGGCATTGTTATCTCCAATTCTATAAACAGCTAAGTAAAGATCAAATGCCATGCCTATATCTTTTATAAATCTTAGAGGCGCGTTTTGAACCGCCCAGCTTATAGTTAGAGCGCTACATTGTCAATATTTATACTACACAAAATAAACATAAATGTGTTTGTTAACTATGTTTTAGATGATGAGATTGATTCAAACTTGGATAAAAGTATTGGGGATATCCTTGATTTCTATAGTAATTGATGGTGTCTGACACCACTCTATTCATAAACATCCGCACTATCCAGATATTCATCACAGACATAAACACTCTTAAAATATCGGTGTCGGGTGTCAACAGACTATTTCCTTAGCGTCTGCCTTTTGTATTGGTTAGGATTAACGGCATTCACTCTATTTAAAGGACTCTTTGCATTTAATTTGTTCTTTGCCAAAGTTAAGAGTTCGGTATTGGGCCTTAATGCATGTGCCTGATAATCTTTTACCGCATTATCATAATCAAATTTAACAAACTTAAGAAAATCATTTAATGATTTTTGATAGGCTTCACTTTGAGGATAATGTTGTTGATTAAATTCATACATTAGTGCTAAAAATAACCCTTTTGGGCTATAGTAACTACAATTCCCAGCTTCTTGGGCAGGTATGGTAATTCTTTCAATTTCTTTTAATTTAAATTTTTTCGATATGTTCTTATAATGATCAAATTCCATCCTTTGAATATATCTTTGCTGGATTAATCGACCATACTCATTCCAATCTATTTCCCCGTCTTTATCGCGAGGCATCTCTCCATTGGGTTCTTTATTTAAATCATCGACAAGATTTGTATTTTCAAGCGCTTTAAGATGATTAAACAAGCTTTTTCGTTTAGAAGGTGGCACTTGATAGACTTGGATCCCCGGCGTTTTATCTGATCCTAAACCCATATTAACCAAATATAATTTATTTTCAGTTAATAGTGCGCCCCAACCATGATTGACATGAGAAAATATAAAAATATTTATAGAATCAATAGTATGATTGTTTCGGATTAAGTCAATTTGTGGTTTGATATCTAATATTTTATCAAGCGCTTGTACAAAGCCCGGACTAAGATGATGATGATTTTCAGCAGAAAACTTTAACAAATGATTTTTTAATTGCATTATGGAAAAACCAGGCTGTTGTCCTTCTAAATTTATTGATTCAAGGATTTTATCATCATATTTTAATTCTATATTTCCCTTCAAATTGAGTCGATGACTTAGCTCTAAAGCATGATAACGTTCAAACAGTTCAACATATAATTTTTCATAAGCGGTTAAACTTTCAAATGATTTATCTTTATAGTCTTTTGGAACTAAAAGATGAAAAAGATCCCACATCGTCAGATCGCCACTATCAGGATAAAAATTGTTTTTATCAACCCCTTTAACATGAGGCCTTTGATTAAGAAGCTTTTGAAATAATTGTTTATCTCCTTTATTGAAAGCCTCCTGGATAGTATTTTGACCATTTACTTTATTGTTAAGCGGTTTTTGATGGCTTCTCTTTTGTGTGGGCATGGCTTTTTTCACGATGCAATTTAAATGTGGTAATACAGTACAATTTATTTGAATAGTTGAATACCAAAAACGTCGTAATAATTACTACGTTGGTCGTAAAATCCTGAATAAGGCTCAGGAAAACGAGGATATCTGTAAGTGCATATACATGCTTAATAGATATTGGTGTCTGGGAATCTTCTTTAAGTATTTGTTTGTATTGATTATTGTTAATTTGACCATTTTGGCTATAATTTTATATGTCACTATCAATTTTCAATGAAATTTGATATCATGGTGTGTAAATTTCATCAAAGGTGGCTTAGTGGTGTACATACACAGAGAAATAGAAAAGAAGCTCAATGCTACTTTAGCAGGCAATAAAAGCATATTATTGCTTGGTCCACGGCAAACCGGAAAAACAACACTGCTCGGGCAATTAAAAGCTGATAAACGAGTCTCTCTTGCCAATCCAGCTGATCGGCTACGCTATGAAAAGGAACCTTTTGTATTAACTGCTGAAATTGAAGCATTATTGAATAAGGGTAAGAAAAAGCTTCCTTTAGTCATCATTGATGAAATTCAAAAAGTGCCAATTTTAATGGATGCCGTTCAAGACTTAATTGATCGAAAAATCGCTCAGTTTATCCTAACGGGCTCTTCTGCACGTAAATTACGACGAGGTGATAATGTCAATTTATTACCTGGTCGCTTAATTCCATTACGATTGGATCCGTTTACTCAACGTGAATCTCCTGAAACCTTCAGCAATCTAGAAACAGTTTTATTAGATGGCGCACTACCGGAGATTACACTCATCACAGATGAAGATGATCGCGAAAGCTTACTTGAAGCTTATGTCACAATTTACCTTGAAGAAGAAATTAGAGCTGAAGCACTCGTTCGCGATATAGGACATTTTGCACGTTTTCTCGAATTTGCGGCTGCTGAATCTGGTAAAATTGTTAACTTAACAAAACTTTCTCAAGAAATAGGAGTGACACATTCTACCATTGCGAGTTATTACCAAATTCTGGAAGATTGCTTTGTAGCAGAGCGCATTGAGCCGATTTCTGTCAGCAAAACCCGCCAACGCTTAACTAAAGCTCAGAAGTATATTCTCTATGACTTAGGTGTAAGGCGAATTGCTGCAAGAGAAGGTCGTAAGCCCCCTAAAGAGCAATTAGGTTACATTTTTGAGCAGTATGTAGGTTTAGAGCTGATTCGTTACCTTCGACTTTTTGAATCACGTTCATTACTTAAATTTTGGCGAGATCCAGCAGGCCCTGAAGTTGATTGGGTTATCGAATCCAGTGATCGATTGGTTCCTATCGAAGTTAAATGGAAAAGTTCTCCTTCTATACAAGATGCTAAACATCTACAAATTTTTATGAATGAATATGCTAAAGCTAAAATGGGTTTCATCATCTGCCAAACACCGCACATAATGAAAATCAGCGATAATATTATCGCCTTACCCTGGAATAAAATAAGTGAGATTTTTACCTATTAAAATAGAAGGATGAGAAGCTCTCAAATGTAACGTGTCTGACACCTAATCTAATTAACTAAAGTATACAACTCCCTTTTCATTATATTGTCGATCTTGGGTATAAGAAACAATGGTGTCAGACACCTCATCTTGCCAACTCAGATCTGACACCTCTCCTCATTCTTGGGAATTGTTTTAAATGTCAGCACAGCGGATGGTGGTTCAAGTGCAGTATAAAAATCAAGGATGACTATTTAGCTATACAATTTTTTGATCATCAAAAAATATTCATCTAGTGATTCAAGATTAACCTCTTTTCTTCTTTGTTCAACCTCATTTATAGTGCCTTCATAGGGCAACAAAGTAATTTCTCCATTTTCTAATTGCACCTGTGTGCCAAATTTTTGTTTCATACCTATTTCTTGAAATTTTAAAGCCACTCTATCATATAAGTAGGCATAATTTTTTAAGTTATACTCCTTTGCATCAAGATTAGACATTACATACAAGCAGCCAGCTTGAAAAAAAGGATCGTGATCAGCATGTTGAATGAGTAACCAAGCATTATTAGCAGTCTCTTCGCCAAACTTAGAAATGGTGATCCACTTATGTTCTAAGAGGATCTCTTTCATTTTGTCAGTATGAAATTGATCCATTTTTTTAATTTGTAGCATGGCAGTGGAATTTAGTTTTTCTTTGATAGCAAAATTACGTATTTTCTGATCAGTTTGATACATATCACTTATTATCTTTTTTACATCAGCAATATCCTTTACATTTTGATTTTGAAGTAGTGTTTTTTCTGCTTTAATTTCATTTTGTATAAAATCGACTTCATACGATTGAGCAATTGATGATTGAACAAACACTAAAGACACAACAAAAATACAGGCCTTATATTTATTCTTAACTAAAACCGAAATAAGCTTGCTGCCGCCAAGGATCGTTTTGTTTGATTTAATAGCCATTTTACAACTATTTTCCCGATAATTTTTTTTGCAGATAGGCATTGGTTTGCAAAGTTTGTGATCTTTTAAACAAATCTTGTGCAGTCAACTTGTTAGCATCAGCAATATCTATTTTAGCCCCATATTGCAACAACAGACAAGCACGCTTTACTTTTGCGTTTTCAAGCGCGTTATGTAAAGCAGTTTTACCTGATCCTTTTTTACTAGGATCAGAGCATGAGTCAATTAATTTAAGTGAAGCATCTTTTGACTGTAGATCAAGTAAAAATTCAAATTCTCGACATGGCCCATGCCCTGCCGCCAAGCGTCGAAATGCAACAGCAAGATCGGTTGTATTGGTTCTATTTAAAATACCCTCTAGCGTCAATCCTTCAAATGGGGTATTTCTGAGTTTCGCATGGATTGTGGCTTCCTTGTAGTTAAGAAAATAGTGCCGACTGTTTGAGTTGAACCCATATTTTTTCTTAAACCCCTCTACTTTCTCAGTCGCTTTGCCCTCATTAAGACTCATATTTGATAAAAGATCTTCAAT
>JBFXKR010000119.1:0-5931 GCA_050173595.1 Candidatus Berkiella sp. | reverse complement strand
ATCCTCAGCCATTGTAACTTTTGCAAAATCGTCGAATGCATTAACTAATCAAATCCTACTCACAGCAAATCGCAAGCCCTATGAACTCTTTGCGATTGATCCCACACAAGGCTTAGCACGAGCATTAGATTTTGCGGCGTCTGGAGATGGCCCAGATGATGCGAACCTTCTTTATCTTTTAGGGCAAATTGATGGTCTTGCGACCAGCGATGAAGTCTCTCAAGCATTAATCAGCTTAACCCCTCCTTCAAATAATGGACTGGTACAAGCTTCCTTTAGCGGCATGAATGTTTCATTTGAGCGCATTAATGAAAGAATGTATGACTTACATCTATGGATGGAACAACAAGCGCGATTACAATCTGGCATTAATAATGGCGATAAATTCGGTGTATTAGGTTTTTGGGCCCAAGCTTTGGGTGCAAGTTTAAACCAAAATGGACGTGATGGCCTTGCAGGTTATGATGCAAATAGTAAAGGACTAGCCCTGGGTGTTGATTGGCGGTATAACGACTGCAGTGCGCTGGGTTTTGCTATCAGTTACAATAAAGCCGATGTGAATGATAAAAATCAAAATCCTAAAGATGAAAACATCAGAAGTTGGCAAGGTACAACTTATGCCTGGATTGATCTTGCCAATGGCATGTATGTCAATGGGATATTAGGTCTTGCCTTTAATGATTATGATGTCGATAGAACCATTCGCTTTAATCAAATTAATCGCGTTTCTCATGGCAATTTTGATGGCTGGCAATTTGGCCTACAAACCGATGCAGGTTGGTTCTTAATTAACAACAATGAGTACTTTGTAACGCCTTTTGCTAGACTCAAATACACATTACTGAATTTAGACAATTACACTGAAACCGGCGCAGGCCCTTTAAGCTTAAGCGTTGAGAGCCAAAGCCTGGATCAACTGCTAGGTGGTGTAGGTGTGAAATTTGGCAAGCCTTTTGTTTCAAAACATCTCGTCTTTATCCCCGAAGTCACTACCTTTTTGAGTTATGATTTTGTCAATGATGGTGAGCAAACAACCGCCAGTTTTGTTGGCAACAGCCTTGCTTTTGACACGAATGGCATCACACCTGGTAAAGTGGCTTTTGATTTTGGTGTCGGTGTGAGCACACATATTGATGAGCAATCCATTTTCACCATCAAATATGACTTAACATTACGTAACCACTTTAATGCTAACAGCGGTTACCTTGAATATTATTACTTGTGGGGGTAATCATGAAAAAATTTGCACTGAATGTGGCGGGTATGATTTTCTCTGCGGTGTGTATTTTACATATTGTAAGATACTTTAAGGGTTGGAAAATTGTGTTTAACAATTTTACAGTCCCAATGGATTGGTCAATTACGGGTGCCATCATCGCAGGCTTATTAGCCTTATTAATGTTTATCGCAGCGCGCAAGTAAATCCCTCTCGTTCTTGCCAGCCTCTCTCTTTACAAAGAGAGATCTTTGTTCGCTTCACTCACGCTAGAAAAGTGATCCAAATATAGGGGCCGATCTGACAGCCGGCCCGTTTATTTTCAAACAATGAACTACAGTTTATCTGCAGCGTCACATAGCTCAATGACAGCATCAATTGATACTTGCAAGTTTTTGCGCTCATCTTCTGTGATAGCGACTTCATACACTTGCTCAACACCATTGGCACCGATTTTGGCAGGTACGCCCACAAACAATTCACGCTTAAGGCCATATTGCCCCACTTTTAATTTAGCGGCACATGGCAAAATACGTTTTTTGTCCAATAAATAAGATTGCGCCATTGAAATGGCCGCCGAAGCAGGCGCATAAAATGCAGAGCCTGTTTTTAGCAAGGCGACAATTTCACCGCCACCATTGCGGGTTCTTTTTACGATTTCATCTAACCTAGCCTGTGTGATTTTTCCTTCTTTCACCATGGCTGATAAGCTTACGCCTGCAACATTGCTCATGCCAATCAGGGGTACCATCGAATCCCCATGACCACCCAGTACATAAGCCTGTACTTCTTCTACAGAAACTTTAAATTCAGCAGCCAAAAATGATCTAAAGCGGGCTGAATCTAATACGCCTGCCATGCCAACAATCATGTTATCTGGCACATGACAAGCATCCTGCAGTACTTTTACCATCACATCTAATGGATTTGTAATACAGATCACAAATGCCTTAGGACAATTTTGCTTTATACCTGCCCCGACATCCTTCATGACTTTGGTATTAATAGATAGCAAGTCGTCTCGGCTCATACCAGGCTTTCTGGGAACGCCGGCGGTGACAATCACAACATCTGCATTTTGAATATCTTGATACTGATTTGTGCCAATGACATTGGCATCAAAACCTTCTATGGGACCACATTGTGACAAGTCTAGCGCTTTGCCTTGTGGGACGCCTTCAACCACATCAAACAACACCACATCGCCTAAGTTTTTCAAAAGCGCTAAGTGTGCAAGCGTTCCCCCAATATTTCCAGCGCCAATTAATGCTATTTTTTTGCGTCCCATATCGTTCTCCTTTTCTATATTTTGCTTAAGCTAATTCCATTTCTTGAGGAATATTTGTTACTGTTGACATCATTTCAATTGGTTTAAGAGGATAGTGAGCAGGGTATGGCGCTTTAGCAACACCAGTTTCTATCGCCGCTTTTGCTACCATCGCACTAACAAGTGGCAATAATCTTGGATCAGTTGGCTTTGGAATAATATAGTGAGCACCAAAAGAAAGTTCATCTATCTCAAAAGCTTTTAACACACTTGCTGGCACTGGCTCTTTGGCTAAATCACGAACAGCAAATGCACCAGCCAACATCATTTCTTGATTGATGCGAGAAGCTCTAACATCTAAAGCACCTCTAAAAATGTAAGGAAAGCACAAGACATTATTAATTTGGTTTGGAAAGTCACTTCTGCCTGTAGCAAGGATTAAATCTTTGCGACTACTATGTGCAAGATGCGGATCAATTTCTGGATCAGGATTGGACAAGGCAAACACTATTGGATTCTTAGCCATTGATTGCAGCATACGTGCGTTAAGGATATTCGGACCTGATACGCCAATAAATACATCTGCCCCAACTATTGCTTCTTCTAAGGTTCTTTTATCCGTTTCGCTGGCGAGTGCAAATTTATAGGTATTAAGATCTGTACGGCCAGTGTGAATTACGCCTTGTTTATCTAGCATTAACAACTGATCACGTCTTAAACCAAGTGCCATCAATAAACGCATAGAGGCAATGCCAGCGGCACCAGCGCCAACACAAACGACTCGAATATCGTTCAAGTTTTTTTGTTGTAACTCTATGGCATTGAGTAGTCCTGCGACTACGATAATGGCCGTACCATGTTGATCATCATGAAAAACTGGAATATCTAGGCGCTCAATTAACGCTTGTTCTATCTCAAAGCACTGTGGGCCTTTGATGTCTTCTAAATTGATACCGCCAAAGGTGGGTGCAATCCTAGCAACTGTATTAATAAAATCTTGGGGATCAGAAGCATCAACTTCAATATCAAAGACATCAATATTTGCAAAACGCTTAAACAAAACTGCTTTACCTTCCATCACAGGTTTAGCTGCCAGCGGTCCAACATCACCCAAGCCTAGTACTGCCGTTCCATTTGTGATGACGCCAACCAAATTTGATTTTAAAGTATATTGATAGGCTTCTTCAGGGTTGGCTTTAATGGCTCTTACTGGCTCGGCAACACCTGGGGTATAAGCCAACGCTAAATCTTTTTGAGTCTCAGTTGGTTTACTTAAACCAATACATAATTTTCCTGGCACTGGAAAGGCATGGTAGTGCAAGGCTGCTTTTTTTAAATCATTTGTCATATAACCTACTTAATTATAACTACTGCCACAACTATATCGACAGCTTGCATCAAGATATCACAGCCAAAAAAAAAAGGGCGTGTGACGCCCCTTTTTCAAGATAATATCGAACTTAAGCTATTTCTGGTTTTCCTGGTTTTGATCAGTTTTCTTATAAGTGCCATAACGCTTCATAAATTGATCAACGCGACCTGCGGTATCCACAATTTTATGCTTACCAGTATAGAACGGGTGACAAGCATTACATACGTCTACACGAATGGTTTCTGATTTATAGGTAGAGCGAGTTGTAAAAGTATTTCCACAGCTGCAGACAACTGTTTTTTCATTATAGTCTGGATGAATTTCGGCTTTCATTTTTTACCTTTAATCTATCAACGTCCTGGAATCGCCACGCTTTATGTTAACAAAACGCACCATACCGTAAATTTAGGCGCCCATCATAGCCGACCTGCTCGAGTTCGGCAAGATACTATTGGCGCGCCACAAAGCTGCCTACATGACTGTGTGTGAGTTTAATAAATTATTACAAAAGGGAGGATTAGAGTAAATACACGCAGTGAAAGCTATGCTTTAACTCGCCCGCTAAGTCTGCGCAAAGGGGCAAGCTAAAGACAAAAAGTACATAAAGCTAAAATTTATTCCAGTTTTCAGGTTCACCTTCAATCCAATCATGTACCACATCATCTGGTACTTCGATGCTGCGGGATTGATCCCATTTAATGTTGCCAGTTTCTTGCTCTTTAATATCCTTAATAGCGTCTTCAAGACGCTTATAACAGCCAATAGAATCTTCATCCATACCTAAATAATACTGATGCGTGTCTTCTGACTCGACAATCCAGAATGTGCCAAGTTTGGTTTTGTGATACCACATAGGATCTTTTCCCCCATTAACGATATTCTCTTGTTTTTTTGACATAAATCTTCCTTGAAAAGTTGCATCAAATACGGGGATCCCCACTAAAGCAAAACCGAGCACTAAAAGCAGTTCAGGTTCAAGAGCCATGCAAAGCACCTTTTTGGGTTTCTTCTAGCTGTACAGCGCTTTTTTCAAACATGGGGTGAGTTGCAACTACCCAAAATGAGGCACACAGCACGACTAGTACAACAAGCCCTAAGTGTGAACGCTTCATTTTAAACATCCTTGTTTGTGTTGCTCCCTGCTTGTTATAAAGCAATCACAATGCCAACTTTGGTTGCCATCACGGGTGCTTAGCAAAATATACTGAAATATTTAGAAAAAATGTTACGAGCGCAAAATCTTTTTAACGACATAAAATTGACGCTGCTATTTTCGTGACACAAAATTGTAAATCGTTTTGACAGATATCCCTTCTCATTCATCCTTAAACTCTGTAGGATAAAATCCCAGCCAAAAAGTACAATGAGCTAAAAACAGATAAATCTTATATGATTAAGAAAGCCCAAAAAGTTCAGGATTTTGTATGAGAAAGATAGTTTATCTTCTAACATATTCTCTTTTGCTTAGCTTTTGCTATCCTGCAATCGGCACTGATGCCACTCACAAGTCAACACAATCTGTGCCTGCAGCACCCAATGAAAGTGCCAGTCTGCCAGCTGAGGGCAACAAAAAGGAATGGTCTTTAAATATTGAGCAAACCCTGCCAGGTTTATTATGTGATTCTAAAAAATATTTCGTGACTTGCTTTGATGTGACCCAACAAGAGTGTACTGAATATACCCAGCTCCTAGTCCGCGCTTGTTTAAGTAATATACAGCTTGCCTTACCCCAGAATATCGATAAAACCCAGGGGGAATATTGGGGTAAAATGGTGGGTAAATGTAGCTACGACTTATACGAAAAATTTATGCAACCTAAAAAATTACCGAAACCTGGATGTCAAACATTTTCACAAAACGATGATGATTTACCCCCCCCCTCTGAGGCTAAGCCATGAGCCAAATGTTAGAAGTGATCACTTTGGCGATTGTCCAAGGAGTGACTGAATTTTTACCTGTTTCTAGCTCAGCGCATCTTATCTTAGTACCCATTTTAACTGGCTGGCCGGATCAAGGGATCGCTTTTGACGTAGCTGTGCATTTAGGCACATTAATTGCGGTTTGCATTTATTTTCG
>JBFXKR010000118.1:0-5936 GCA_050173595.1 Candidatus Berkiella sp. | reverse complement strand
ATTGATTTTGTTAATGCCTTTAACTTTGATTTGCTTAACGAGCGCCGCTAAATCAGACGAGGAAAATGAAGGATCGCCTCTAAAAACGAAATATAGATTATCACTTAACACGCCATCTTTCACTTTATCAATTAAGGCGGTCACACTGGTTTGATATTGAAAGTTAGGCCCAAAAAATTTCAATGCCGCAGCAGCTGTGAATAATTTAGTATTGCTAGCAGGGTAATAATTCTCTTGTGCATGGCGTTCAAATAACACAGCACCCGTTTTAGGATCTTGTATGATAAGTCCTATCGCAGTATTGGGTAAATGTTGCGATGCTAGTATGTCAAATGATTTTTCAAAATTTGCATTAGGATTGCTAAAAGCATTAAATGAAGCGAGAAACAATCCAATGTTAAGGAAATTTAATATTTTCATGTGTTTCGATAAATTGTTAAATTTTTAGTTAGCAAAGATGAGTTAGGAATTAAAATTTCTTTATTCGCATTGCTTAAATGGGTATAACGTAAACTCATTTTAATCACAACTCCTTTAATATAGCCCAATTCAATGGTATCGCCAATTTTAAAGGGTTGATATAGCAACACTAAAATCCCAGCAAAGAGATTTGCAAAGGCATCTTTACTTGCCAACGTAAACGCAATGCCAGAGATCCCAAGACTTGCGACCAATGCTGAGACATTCACACCGGCCGATCCTAGTGCAGTAATGAGTCCTAACAGCAAAATGGCTAAGCGTGCAAACGTTTCAAACACCAAAAAAACGGGTTGTTTTTGGGCTGGATTTTTATCTCTTATGCGGTGAATGAGCTTGACTGCGAATTTAGCTAGAATCCAAAATGCGAAAAATATAATAATGGCGATTATGATGCCAGGTAAAGCAGATACAACTTGCTTCGTCATCTGATTATACATAGTTAAGTCGATAGAATTAATTTGATAGAGCCATAATGTGACATTATCGTTTTAGTCTGTCAACTGTTTAAGCACAGTTTTCACTAAGAAGAGTGTCTATTTTGCTCTTTGAGTAATTCCCATTGATGGTATTTTAAGGGCTCACTCAGCGAAACAGTAAAGATCCAGAATGCGACCAAAGCAACTAATGAAACATAAAAGCTTGGTCCTAACATCCACTGGTATTTCGTGGACAAAAATTGTGCAACCATCGGAGAGGTGCCACCAAAGATAGCGGCTGCAAAACTCCAGGCAAATGAAATGCCGGTGTAACGTAAATTGCTTGGAAATTGATCAAACAGAATTTTTACCATGGGTCCACAGACAATGGCATCAAGTATACCGAATAAAACCATTGCCAATCCAATAAGCCAGTAATTGCCAAAAGAGCATAAAATGAAAATAAAGGGCGATCCTAAAGCAACTAAAATAAGTCCCCAACGGTATTGGCGATAGGCATCAGTTTTGTCTGCAACATAAGCCATGATTGGAATCAGTAGGGTGACAATCACTTCACCAAAAATGGCAAAAAAGGTTGCATGATGCGTGGGTAGGTTAGCTTGTTGTTTTAAAAAGGTGACAATATAAATATTGCCAATGTAAACAAACACGCCTGTGAAAGCAGCAATGGCCCCAACAATCAGCAATGATTTTTTGCATGATCTAAAGATTTCAAAAAATGGAATTAGTTTTTGTTTGGTAAATACAGCACTATCGTTAACACCTTTTCGAAGCCAAAGCCCTAAAAAGCAACTAACGCCACCTAACAAAAAGGGCACACGCCAAGCCCATGGCGCCGCTGAGGGTAGGCTAGTACTAAAAGCGGCTAAGCCACCTAGCACCATACCTGCTGCTGCAGAAGCACTTACCCAGCTGCCTGCTAAACAAGGATATTGGCTTTTGGATTTTTCAACTAAAAATATGCCGGCGCCATTGTATTCACCGCTAATTGCGATACCTTGGAGCATTCTCAGTATTAATAGTGTAATGGGGGCTAATTGTCCTATCTCTAGAAAAGTTGGTAAGCAACCGATTGCGAAAGTGGCTGCGCCCATTAATAGTAAGGAAAGCATCAGTGCGATTTTGCGCCCATAAGTATCGCCAATATGCCCAAAGATGATGGCGCCCAGCGGTCGCATGATGTACCCTGCGGCGAAGATCCCATAAGTTTTTAAAATAGCAATTTGTGGTAAATTTTGTGGGAAGAAAAGGCTTGAGAGTGAAACCGCCATGTAGCCATAAAATGTATATTCTGCCCACTCAAGCAGAGTGCCGATCGAGATAACGCTCACTAAAAAGCTTTTTCGAGCTTCAATCATCGATAGCAGCCCTATGCGTGTTAAGCGTTTCTTTGGTAAAAAGTGAGCAAATAATAGCCAATAGCAAGCAGGAGGTAATGATGATGGTAGAATTTTGATAATCTTGAGTCGTATGTAATAAGGTCCCTTGCTCACTAAATACCAAATGTTTGCTTGCGTTCCAATCTAATAACTTGCCCATGACCCACATTAAGCCTGCCCCCACTAATACTGAGAACATATTGGCAATTGCCATAGAGAAGCCACCTAAGGTTTTTTCATGCAATTCACCAGCAACGGTATAGCTTGCTATTAACCCAGTGTTGGTGAGCCCATATAAGAACATAATGAAACTAATTAATGTCACCGGTATATTGGGTACATAAAAAACAATCGGTAACAAGATAAAGCCACAAATGGCAGAGCCAATCATCACTGGTTTTCTACCTACGTGATCGGCAAGCCATCCTGCGATTGGGCCGCCAATCGCCCAACCAATAAACAAATAGGCAACGCTGTGGGAGGCTTGATAAGAATCAAGGTGATGGATGTTTTGAATAAATTCTTTGCCCCAAAACTCACCTAAGCAGTCTGTAGGAGAATAGATAAAACCTGCGTAAAGTGCATTAAGCCAGGTAAACTTGCTTGTGAGCACAATTTTTAATTGATCGAATGAGATTTTATTAGAGGAACTTTTTTTAGAAGATGAGGTTAAATTTTTAGGGCCATTTCTAACAACCGCATAGATGATAATAGATAAGCAAAAAAAGACAAAACCATATAGTTTAAAAGAATCTTCCCAACCAATTTCATCATTTAATATAGGAACAAGATGGCCACCAACTGCCGCTCCAATCATTCCCAATGCTTGCGTAATGCCCACTAGCAAGGCAAGTTTCGTTGCATCAAACCATACCGTTATTAATTTTAATGCACCAATAAATGCAGTGGCAGAGCAAAACCCTAGCAAAACGCGCGAAAACATCGCGGTGCTGATGATTTCACTGTTCGCAAAAATAAAACTGCTAATACTACAGATAAAGACAGCAATGGTTAGTAGTGCGCGAGAACCAAATCTATCAACAAGATAACCAATGGGCATTTGCATTAAAACATAAGGAATATAAAAAGACATTCCTAATAGCCCAAGATCAGATTTAGAGATCTCAAAAGCAAGTTGCAGCTCATCGCTGATATGGCCAGGTGTAACACGAACAACGTAATGCGCAAAAAAGAAAAATGCCGCCAATCCCCAAATAAACCAGGGTCTTAGGGATGAAAATTGATTTTGCTGGTTCATTGCGGCCATCACTTTTTTTACTAAACCAGCAATTATAAGTGAATCACAGAACAAAAAACATGGCTATATATAAGTTTATTGACCAACTTTATATTGGTCTACACTCATATATATAGTCATCTTAATCGCATGTGATAGGCAATGTTAACCCCGAACGAAGCGCAAAGAGAACCATCAGCAATATCTAACTATTTAAATGGGTTGGGTGTTAACTATATGGTTATAGATCCGCTTGTTAACCATACACTGGATGAAATCACAACTTTAGTGAATCTGCAAAAGTATAGCTTGTTGCGCACAGTCTTGGTCTTACATGAATCACAGATCTTAATGTGTATTTTGCCGGATGATTACTTTTTTGATATTGGTGCCTTGGCACATTTTTATGAAACTAGTTTGATTGCACTTACGCATGAAGAGCAAGCCTTGTTTTTATCTAAGATTCAATTAGAAACATGCCCCCCTTTACCTGACTTAGTTGGCATTAATGCATTTATTGATAAAGATATATTATCAAACAATGAGATCTATTTTAGAGCAAGTACGGATAATACCTTGATAGGAATGAAGCGAGATGTCTTTATGGCACTCGCGCATTCATGTAAAGTTGTTTCAATGGGGTTTCCTTATGACTCTTTAGCACACAAAGAGTTATCTGTTGGTGGCATTAGCAAATCCATTCAAAATTTAACTCCCATTAGAATAAAACAACGTCTTAATGAAACAATCGAACTTCCTGCTATTCCAGCAATTGCACAAAAAATATTAAAGCTTCGTTTTAATCCTCATGCAACTTCTAAAGAATTAGCACAAGTGTTAGAAAAAGATCCAAGCCTGGCTGCGCAATTAATGAGCTGGGCAACATCGCCATATTATGGTTATTCAGGAAACCTTGCCTGCCTTGAAGACGCAATTGTGAAAGTATTAGGCTTTGATTTAGTGATGAATTTAGCACTTGGTATTATTTTAGGACGCTCCATGAAAGTGGCTGTGAAAGGGCCAATGGGTTTACGTGCCTATTGGGAGTTTGCGATTTTATGTGCAGCGCTTGCAGAAAATCTCGCTAAGATGATCACTGTGTCTAAAAGACCAACACTTGGGCTGGTCTATTTAGGCGGCCTTTTGCACAATTTCGGTCATTTATTACTTGCACAAGTGTTTCCACCACACTTTGAACTATTAACGCAATATGTGATTGTAAACCCCAAAGCCAACATGATAGACATTGAAAATTATGTGCTAGGCATTTCTCATGATGAGATAGGCGCATGGATGATGCAGGCATGGGATTTACCATCGGAAGTCATTATGGCTATCTCACATCATCATGATGAGGAATACAATGGTGAGTTTGCCATCTATCCTAATTTGGTGCTCGTTGCAACACGGCTACTCAAACGTATTGGCATTGGCGATGCTAAGGGCACACATGTACCAAAAGCACTGCTTGAAAAGCTTGGTCTTAGCGATACTAACCTAGAAATGGCGCTAGAAGAGATCATAAGTCAAAGAGAAGACTTATTTGATTTGGTCAGTCAGGTTGTTCCAAAATAGCCTCCCATATATACTCTTGCTCTAATTAACCTTCAATAGATCTTGAGCAAATTTGTTCGCATTTGATGTGCTATTGCTTTTGAACGCAGCTACAGGGCCCCACTGGGGGCAGCGAGTACAAATGCAATAGCACATCAATTTAAACTGGTCCAAATTGTGGTGAAAGGTATTTAGATTTTAAAGGGATCTATCTTTAGAGGCAGTTCGTAAAGATGCGTGTTTTTTGCAATGAATTCTTTTAACTTTTTCAAAATGGCGATAATAGGGTTCTCTGTGTTGACCCTACCGATTTATGCTAAGACAATGGATCTTAAAACGGCAATCAATTATGCCATTGAGCATAACATTCAATTAAAAAATGCCAGGCTTGATAAAACAGTTAGAGTGAATGAGTTAAAAATTCTTAAGCAAAAATTCTCACCTCAAATTTCTTATAACATGGCATTAACAGTTCAAAATGAAGATTACTTTAATGAAGACTTTAATGAAAAGAAAATTCACGCTTATCCTTCATTGCGGTTATTAACGCCAGTTGGGACACAAATAGAAGTGTTCACTGAGCAAAACTATGGATATGAGAAATATCAAAGAAAAAGTGGTAATGCTGTTCATATTGTATTGGAGCAACCCTTATTAAAAGGAAGGCGCCAAATCGTCAACAAGTGGTCAATCGAGAATTCCACAGCATTAAATGAAGTGCAAGATTTGTTATTTAAGCAAGCATCGAGTCAAATTATTTACAATGTCATTTTACGATATCATGCATTAATGTTGGCGTTTGATAATGTGTCATCCCAAGAGAGGTGGTTAACTTCTGCGCAGCGCTTT
>JBFXKR010000117.1:0-5967 GCA_050173595.1 Candidatus Berkiella sp. | reverse complement strand
ACATTAGAACGAATACGTTGTTCAACTTGAAGCAAATCGATTTCAGATTCCATCAGTGCCATCAATCTTTCTAAACGTTCACGTAAAGAACTTATTTCCAGCACATTTTGCTTTTCATTAATTTTTAGAGACATGTGGGCCGCAATGGTATCTGCTAAGCGGCTTGGATCTTCGATACCCGAGACGGAAGTTACAATTTCTGGCGGGATCTTCTTATTTAACTTAACATATTTCTCAAATTGACTTAGTAAGGTTCTTACTAAAACTTCGGCTTCTTCCTCACGTAAAGGATCATCTTCAACAAAATCAACATTCGCTAGAAAGAACGGTTCGTTATGAACATAATCTACAATTCGCCCACGACGAATACCTTCGACTAATACTTTTACTGTACCATCGGGCAGTTTTAGTAATTGTAAAATAGTGGAAACAGAACCCAGTGAATAGAGATCACTGACTGAAGGATTATCTTCTGTTGCTTCTCTTTGTGCCACAAGAAGAATTTGCTTCTCACCTTGTGCCATTGCAGCATCAAGCGCTTTAATTGATTTTTCACGCCCAACGAACAAAGGAATGACCATGTGTGGGTACACAACAACATCGCGCAAGGGCAATACTGGAATGGCAACCACTTTCTTTGATGGCGAAGACTCGTCTTTCTCTTGGTCCATATGCCTTCCTTAAGAGTTAAGATTCTCGATTTTCTTGTGCAAGTAGTGGCTTATCAGGATTTTCGTATATCATTAACGGACCAGACTCACCATTAATAAAGCCTTCATCGATAACCATTTTGCTTACATTCTCCATTGAAGGTAAATCATACATGGTATCAAGTAGCGCTTGTTCTAAAATGGAGCGCAGACCTCTGGCACCGGTTTTTCTTTCTAAAGCTTTCTTCGCGACCGCACGGAGGGATTCCTTTCTAAATTCTAAAGAAACACCTTCCATTTCAAATAGCTTTGAATATTGTTTGGTCAGCGCATTTTTTGGTTCTGTTAAAATACTTACCAATGCATCTTCATCAAGTTCTTCTAATGTTGCAATCACCGGTAAACGGCCCACAAACTCTGGGATAAGTCCGTATTTAATGAGATCTTCAGGTTCAACTAAAGAGATAGCTTCGCTGAGTGCCTTTTTATCTTTCTTACTTCTTACTTGTGCACCAAAACCGATACCGCTTTTATCTGATCTATCCATAATCACTTTTTCAAGACCAGCAAATGCACCGCCACAAATAAACAGAATATTTGTAGTATCTACTTGCAAAAATTCTTGTTGCGGATGCTTACGGCCGCCTTGTGGGGGTACGGATGCAACGGTGCCTTCGATAAGCTTTAATAAGGCTTGTTGAACACCTTCGCCGGAAACATCTTGTGTGATGGATGGATTTTCTGATTTCCTTGAAATCTTATCTATCTCATCAATATAAACAATACCAGTCTGGGCCTTTTCAACATCATAGTCACATTTTTGCAATAACTTTTGAATGATATTTTCCACGTCTTCACCAACATAGCCAGCTTCAGTGAGCGTGGTTGCATCAGCAATGGTGAATGGCACATCCAGTAAGCGAGCCAATGTTTCAGCAAGCAATGTTTTACCACAGCCGGTTGGACCAATTAGTAGAATATTACTTTTGCCTAATTCAATATCTTCGCTTTTAAGCGCATTTTGTAAGCGCTTATAATGATTGTATACAGCGACAGATAAAATGCGCTTAGCACGTTGTTGCCCAATCACATAATCATTCAGTATTTTATTAATTTCATGCGGCGTTGGAAGTTGCGAGGATTGTGTTGGCGAACTGCTTTCTTCAATCTCTTCTCGAATAATATCATTACAAAGCTCTACGCATTCATCGCAGATAAAAACAGAAGGGCCCGCAATTAAAATACGAACTTCATGCTGACTCTAACCGCAAAAAGAGCAGTAGAGTAGTTTGCTGTTATCATCGCGACCACCGTGATGATTACTCATTAGCCCACCTCAAATTCATTTTGGTTATTACATATATGGGGTCTTTATATCCAGGTTTCAACCTTCTTTTAATATTTAAAATCATAGCGGCATTTATTTTAATTAAACTGACTTTTTGTGTTGATATACACGAATAAAGCTAGTTTTCCACATACCCATAATTGATTTTTATCGCTTTTCGATGACAGAATCAATCAATCCGTAGTTAGTGGCCTCAATAGCGTTCATAAATGTATCGCGATCGGTATCTCGTGCAATTACATCGAAAGCCTGGCCTGTATGATTTGAGATGATCTCATTTAGCCGCTGCTTCGTCTTAATGATTTCCTTTGCTTGGATTTCGATATCACTAGCTTGGCCTTGAGCGCCGCCGTGAGGCTGGTGAATCATAATTCGAGAGTTAGGAAGCGCATGTCTCTTGCCTTTTGCGCCACCCGTTAAAATAACAGCACCCATGCTCGCTGCCATACCTACACAGAGTGTACTCACATCAGGTTTGATAAATTGCATTGTGTCGTAGATTGCCATGCCCGAAGAAACAGAGCCGCCTGGCGAGTTGATATAAATAAAAACATCTTTGTCTGGATTTTCAGACTCAAGAAAAAGTAACTGCGCAACAATCAAGTTAGCCATGTAATCTTCTACAGGGCCCACAAGAAAAATTACACGTTCTTTCAGTAAGCGAGAATAAATATCATAAGCTCGCTCACCTCGTGCTGATTGTTCAATTACGATAGGAACGCCCAAATTATAAGTTGGAGGAATTATTCTGTCGGCCATCTCTATCTCCTTAATATGTCAGAAACTTAGCCCTAGGCAGTTTCCACTTCCTCAGTTGGATTCATAACCTCGTCAAAGGTTGCTTTGACATCATTTACCTTCGCAGCCTTTAGAATGGCATCAACTGCGTCATCCAACAAGACTATTCTTTCAACACTATAAAGCAATTCATTGCTACCATAATAAGCCTCAACTATCTCAGCTGGCTTAGCAAATTTTGATGCGATTTTTTCAATCTCCGCGCGCACACGTTGTGCATCCGCTTTTAGATTATTTTGAGTGATCACCTCATTTAGCAATAATCCCAATTCAACTCTCTTTCTCGCTGAGCTTTCAACCTCAGGGGAATTGATGACTTCTCTTGGAATCTTTGCATTGCGGCGATTTCTAACTAACTCGCGATAAATTGCTTCTTTTTCTTGCTCTACCAAAGCAAAAGGCAATTCAATTGGGTTTTTTTCTAAAAGCTTCTCAAGTACAGATTCTTTTATTTCATCTCTTAATGCACGTTCAAGCTCAGTTTGCATTCTCTCGCGAACTTTAGATTCTAGTGATGTATTACTATCTTCAATGCCAAGTTTCTTAGCAAGCGCTTGATTATCTAATGGCTCTTTTTCTTCGATGTTATGCAATGTGATCCAAAGCGTAACCTCTTTACCCGCTGCTGGTTTATCTGCCCAATTGTCAGGGTATTTAAGCGCTACTTCTACTTCATCCCCGACTTTTTTGCCTATGAGTGCTTCACTCAGTCCTGGCAATACTCCCTCACCACCGATAATCATTTGAACATTTTTTTGCTCTTCTTTGGTGGCATTCTCTGTAGCCAGTAAACGCGCAAAATCAACTGTTAATTTATCTTCATTTTTTGCAGCTCTGTCTACCTTAGACCAATTTGCTAATTGATCTTGGAGCTTTTGAATCATGGCAGCAACATCTTTGTCGCTTATTTCAACTTGACGTTTGTCTATTTCGATTGAAGAAAAATCTGCCAGTGTGATTTGGGGAAATACTTCAAACGATGCCACAAATTCCAAATTGGTATCGCTTTGCTTTTTAAGCTCATCGATATTAATTTCTTCAATTTTAGGCGTGCCTGCAGGCTGCAATTGCTGAGCTTGCACAGCTTCATTTAACGCATTTTTAATCAAATCGTTAATAACTTCTAACCGTACTGATTCACCAAATTTTTGCTGCAAAACATGAGCTGGTACTTTGCCCGGACGAAAGCCCTTTAAGTGTGCTTCTTTTTGCAATCTAGCCATTTTGGCTTTTATTTGCTCTGCCAATTGCTTGTTAGGAACACTGACTTTTAATCTTCTGCCTAATGTGCTGGTGTTCTCAACTGACACTTCCATGACAATACCCTCTTCAATCAACATTTTCAGTGAAACATACCGCTCGTACCCGAAGATTCGATTTTTTAACATTCAAACACGAGCGGCATATCTTGTTTGAATGCTTCGCACGAAATCATATCGCGCTTGCAATCAAAGGGGCGAATCACGATTCTCCCCTCTGATAACTCCCCATCGTGTAAAGATACACTTCAATTGATACTTCGCATCTTGAAGTGCAATGGGTATATAACGTGCGAAAGGAGAGACTCGAACTCTCACGGGTTTACCCACTGGAACCTAAATCCAGCGCGTCTACCAATTCCGCCACTTTCGCAAACTCTGGTGTGTTATCAATGGTGGGCCGTGTAGGGATCGAACCTACGACCCGCTGATTAAGAGTCAGCTGCTCTACCAACTGAGCTAACGGCCCATCAAACACTGCCCTTAAGTATGTAGCTGTAAATAAGGGACTTAATTAATATGGGGTGAATGATGGGACTCGAACCCACGACAACCGGTACCACAAACCGGGGCTCTACCAACTGAGCTACATCCACCATGAGGACTCTTCGCATCGTTACACGGCGAGTCAAACAAATAACTGGCGCGCTTGGCAGGATTCGAACCTGCTACCCTCGGCTTAGAAGGCCGATGCTCTATCCGAATGAGCTACAAGCGCATTACCCACCATAATTAGTGGTCGGGGTAGAGGGATTTGAACCCCCGACATCCTGCTCCCAAAGCAGGCGCGCTACCAGACTGCGCTATACCCCGGTCGGATTGCACTTTAGCAGAAAACATAATGACAATCATCTAGTTGCCACTAAATCGAGCAAACTAAGACGGCCCGCTGCCATTTTGAATGGCGCATCATACTCATTTCGCATTTTGACGTCAAACCTGCGCGCGTTATCTTTCAAAACGGTTGTTCAAAATATGCACGATTACAAAGCATCGCCTTAAACGAGCACATACCTTCACTAATGAGCACTACTAAAATACAATAGGTCTTCAATTCATATTTAAAAGTTAACGTAATGACTGCAAAAATTTTAGATGGTGCGGCCCTTGCACAACGTGAACGTATTGCCATCAAACAACGGGTACAGGAAAGAATAGAACGAGGCTTACGCGCACCAGGTCTAGCCGTCGTGCTTGTCGGGGATGATGCGCCATCAAAGCTCTACGTGCAAAAAAAACGCAATGCCTGCCAGGAAGTGGGTTTTTATTCTCAAGCGTTTGATTTTCCAAGCACGCTCACTGAAGACTTATTATTAAATAAAATTCAAGAACTCAATCGTGATAATAAAATTGATGGCATTTTAGTTCAGCTGCCCTTGCCTTCTCATATTTCAACTGAAAAAGTAATTGATGCTATTTTACCAGACAAAGACGTTGATGGATTTCATCCTTTTAATCTTGGCAAGTTGGCCCAAAACCAATTGGGGTTGCACCCTTGTACACCAAGCGGCGTGATGACCATGTTAGCGCACACCGGTGTGACAATAGCTGGCAAACAGGCTTGTGTCGTTGGCGCCTCAAGAATTGTAGGGCGCCCAATGGCTTTAGAATTATTAAATCAAGATGCCACTGTGACAATATGCCATAGACAAACTCAAAATCTTCAACAGCACGTGCAAAACGCGGATATTGTCGTCGTCGCCGTTGGCAAGCCAAAACTAATTCCTGGTGATTGGATTAAACCTGGAGCCATTGTTATTGATATTGGTATTAATCGTTTAGAGGATGGCTCAATTGTAGGCGATGTAGACTTTGAAAGTGCTAAACTGCGCGCCAGCTGGATAACGCCTGTTCCAGGCGGCGTTGGTCCCATGACGGTAAGTACACTTTTGAAAAATACTTTACTTGCAGC
>JBFXKR010000116.1:0-5991 GCA_050173595.1 Candidatus Berkiella sp. | reverse complement strand
TAGTGGTGTTTCACCATTCTTATTTTTAGTATCTACCCATGCACCTGCATCAAGAATTTTTTGCACTATTTCAGTTGAATTTGTATGTGCGCAAGCATAATGCAATGGTGTGTTACCTAATTTATCAACCGATTGAATGCTGGCATGTAAGGATAACAATTTATCCAAAGCTGCCACATCATGTATCATCGCGGCGATATGTATGCCTTGAACACCATCATCAAAATCAGTTCTCATAATATGAGCGCCATTATTGACTAAAGTGTCCATAATTTCTAAATTGCCATTTAGTATTGCAAAATGAAGCGGCGTGAAACCATGTTGATTAACCGCATCGACCGAATACGGATTTTGAGCAAGACTTGCTTTAACAGCCTCTACATCATTAGATACAACGGCTTCAAAAATTGGGTAATAACTTGGAATTCCAAGTTTATTTACGATAGGCAAATTAAAAATATCATTAATGTCTGAATTTGTAGATGCAAGACCATCAGATAAAGGTGTAGCTTTATATTTATCGCTTGCATTAATGTTTGCACCATATTCAATTAGCAGCAACGCTGCTTCAGGATGTGATGTTTTAACCGCATCAAGCAAAGGTGTTTTATCTACAATGTCTCTAGTTTCAACACTTGCACCACTTTTAAGCAATGCTTGTAAAGCCCCTACATTGCCTAATCTTGCTGCAATATGTGTTGCAGTCTGGCCAATTTTGTTTTGATTTTCAATTTGGGCACCATCGTTAATGATTGTTTGAATAAATTCTCTGGAGCCACCTGCTCTGGCTGCAAAATACAGTGCTGTATTATTATGAAAGTCTTTTGCGTCGATAGGTGCGCCATGCTGAATAAGGAGATTAAAAATTTGAGGCTGATTGGCCATGGTTGCGTAATGCACAAGATGTAATCCATTTTGTCCAACAGCATCTGGATTGGCTCCTTGTGACAAAGCTGCTTGAACACTGTTGAAATCACCTGAAATTATCGCTTGAAATATATCAACCATTATCAATACTCCTTATTTTATTCAAAGCAACTATCAAAACACCTTCTTATTGCCTCAACGATAATTCATGACCTATAAGATGTCCACGATTTTTTTTACAAATTGAAAATAGATAAAAATATCAAGAAAAATCAGAATTTGTAGCATTTGTTATGTAATAAAAATTTGTTACTAAACATTTATTTTACTTTTTAGTTTTTGATCACCAATTTAAATTTTATCAAGCTATAACTACACACAAAGATTCAATAAGATAGAAATCCCCAACACGTGATACTGTTTGTTTTATCAGTGTTGTTCAATGAGATAAATTGCTTTTACATATCATCAGCTCATTTAAAAAATTAGCGTCAGGACAAAGACTTAGCTTAGACTATTCTTAAATATAGCTATGGCTTCTACAGAAGCTAATCTGCTATGACAAGCACTGACAAATACGGGCACAGATTAATTTGTAAGCAACTTGTCCAAAACATGTTGAACATATAAGGTTTCTCTATGAAAAAGGTACTACTAATAACGGCTATCGTAGTTTGCCTTATTGCTAGTTTCTTAATTTTCAAATCAAATAAAATCTCTCATAAGTCAGATAGAGGGCCTGTAAAAGTCAGCGTTAGTGAGGTTGTTCAGAAAAATACACAAATAAATATCGATGCTATCGGTACGATACAAGCTTATGCCACAATCAACGTTAAATCGTTGGTAGATGGCCAACTTGTTAGTGTAGGGTTTACAGAAGGTGATCTTGTTCAAGCAGGTCAAGTTATTTTTAAAATTGACTCACGACCTTTTGAGGTTGCACTGCAGCAAGCCCAAGCTAATCTAACAAGAGATCAAGCTCAATTGGATAATGCTATTAAAATATATGAGCGCGCTAAAACATTACGAGATGAAAAAAATGTATCACAACAAGACTTTGATCAGCTTGAAACCAATGTTCGTGTGCTTAAGGGAGCGATTGAAGTCGATAATGCAGCTGTTGCGGCAGCCAAACTCCAGCTTGATTATTGTACTATACGCTCTCCGGTAACAGGATATACTGGGTCTTTATTATTTAATGTTGGCAATATCATTCAAGCCAAAGATCCAAATCCGCTTGTGATCATTAAACAAATTATTCCAATTTATGCTTCTTTTTCAGTGCCTGAACAATACTTACCTTATATTAAAAAAAATATGGATGCAGGTTTAAAAGAAGTAACGATTGTTCTGGAAGATAAAAAAACACGTTCCATGAGTGGTCAACTAAGTTTTATTAATAACACGGTTGACATTAATACAGGCAACATACAACTCAAAGCAACGATTCCTAATCAAAATCAAAAATTATGGCCAGGGCAATTTGTGAAAATTATTTTGCCACTTAAATCTTTAGCCAAAGCAAAAATTATCCCTAGTCGCGCTATTTTGGCTGGTATCAATGGCTTTTACGTTTATGTTGTAGACAAAGAAAATAAAGTTGATGTACGAACAATAAAAGAAGGTCCGATTGTCAATGATGAAACGATTATACTGGATGGCTTAAATGAAGGAGAAATGGTAGTAACAGAAGGTCAACTTCGTTTAACACAAGGGGCAATTGTCTCAATTGATGAGCCAGAACAAAAGACTGAAAAAGTAACACAAACAGATGAACCTAAAGCAAATACAAAGTAAGAAATGAATTTAAGTGCCATTTTTATTGCTAGACCGGTGATGACCACGCTTGTCATGCTAGCGATGCTATTATTTGGAATTATGGGCTTTAGGGAGTTGCCTATCAGTGCTCTGCCCAATGTTGATTTCCCAACCATCACAGTTTCTGCTTCATTACCCGGCGCTAGTCCGCAAACAATGGCATCCTCGGTAGCAACACCGCTAGAACAGCAATTTAGCACTATTGCTGGAATAGACTCCATGAGCTCGAATAGCACACAAGGCAAAGTTCAAATTACGTTACAGTTTTCTTTGGATAGAAATATAGATGATGCTGCGCTTGATGTACAGGCAGCAATAACGGCAACCATCAGAGATTTGCCAGATAATATGCCCTCTCCCCCTACTTTTAGGAAGGTGAATCCTGCTTCATCACCTATTTTGTATTTAGCAATTAGCTCACCTACTTTGCCATTGTACAAAGTTGATGAATATGCAGAAAATCTCATTGCTCAAAAAATATCAATGATAGCAGGTGTTGCTCAAGTAAACGTACTGGGATCACAAAAATATGCAGTAAGAATACAAGTGAACCCAACACTATTAGCAACTAAAAATATTTCAATTGACGAGATTGTTAAAGCGGTTCAGCAAAATAATGTCAATTTACCAACCGGCTCTCTTGATGGTAAATTTCAATCTTATATCATTCAATCAACTGGTCAGCTCAAAAATGCTGAGGATTTTCGCTCTATCATCGTTACCTATCGCGATGGGATCCCAGTTCAATTAAGCTCATTAGCAAATGTGATTGATAGCGTTGAAAACGACAAAGTTGCAAGTTGGTTTGGTCAAACAAGGGCTATTTTGCTATCAATACAGCGACAACCAGGAACCAATACCATAGAGGTTGTCGATAAAATAAAGGAACTTATTCCTGTATTTGAACAAAGTTTGCCAGCAGACGTGAAACTTGATGTTGTTTATGATCGCTCGCAAAGTATTAGAAGCTCTGTGCATGATGTAGAACTTACCCTACTTCTGGCTTGTGTTTTAGTTATTATTGTTATTTTCCTCTTCCTAAGAAATATTTATGCCACATTTATTCCTGGCATTGTGCTACCTTTAACCGTTATTTCAACCTTTGCAGTGATGAAACTGCTGGATTACAGCATCGACAATCTATCACTCTTAGCCCTCACCTTATGTGTCGGTTTCATTGTTGATGATGCTATTGTTATGCTTGAAAATATTTTCAGAAACATAGAAAAAGGCTTATCAACAAAAGAAGCTGCACTGCAAGGATCAAAAGAGATCAGCTTCACAATCTTATCCATGACGATCTCACTTGCCGTTGTATTTTTACCGGTATTATTTATGGGGGGTATATTAGGGAGACTCCTGCATGAATTTGGCGTTACCATTTTTACGGCGATTATTATTTCCGGATTTATTGCTATTTCTTTAACACCCATGTTAGCAAGTATTCTTCTTAAAAAGCACAATACGGTTAAAGCAAAAGAAGAAGGTGGGTTATTTCTTTTTACAAAAAATTTATATATTAAATCTCTTAAATGGACGCTGATAAATAGCTCATTTATGTTAACCATTTTTTTACTGTCAATTATTCTCGTTGGGGCGTTATTTTATTATATTCCAAAAGGCTTTTTACCCAATGAAGATACGGGACAGATATTAGCCTATACCGAGGCAGATCCTTCTGTTTCATTTGCAGCGATGATTGAAAGACAACAAAAGGTCGCGGCAATTATTCACCAAGATCCTAACGTTGAATCATTAACCTCTTCCGTTGGGTCAGGTGGTGTTTCAAGCACACGCAATGCAGGCAGATTATTTATTACATTAAAACCTTTTAATCAAAGAAAATTAGATGCCGATCAGATTATACAAAGTTTGAGGCCAAAGTTAGCTCAAATTCCAGGAATCAATGTTTATTTACGAAACATGCCAAGTATCAATATTGGTGGTCGGCTTTCAAAAAGTACATTTCAATACACACTTCAAAGCACTGATCTGGATGAACTCTATAAGTGGTCTCAAGCATTTTTAACTGAAATATCTGCTTTACCCGGGATCCAAGATGTTACTACTGATTTACAATTTTCAGGGCCCCAAATATTGCTTGATATTGATAGAAACAGAGCGGCTTCTAAAGGCGTAACACCGCAAGCAATAGAAAATACGCTCACTAATGCATTTAGTACTTTTCAGGTCTCTACTATTTATGGCACCAATTCAACTTATGAAGTCATTATTGAAGTGTTAGATGATTTTCAAAGCACGCCAAATGCATTACCCAGTTTATATGTCCGCTCGAACAAAAACACATTAATTCCGCTTTATGAAGTTGTAAAACCTTCGTTAAGTGTTGCGCCATTGTCTATTAGTCATTCTGATCAATTTCCAGCCGTTACCATTTCGTTTAACCTTAAACCAGGTGTTTCTTTAGGCGATGCCGTAAAAAGCATCAACGAAATCAATAAAAAACTTAATCCTCCAGCAAGCTTGTTAACAAGTTTTCAAGGTACTGCTCAAGCTTTTCAAAACTCGTTAAAGGGATTAGGCTTTTTACTTATTATGACGATTTTAGTCATATATATCATTTTAGGTATACTCTACGAAAGCTTTATCCATCCATTAACAATTTTGTCTGGGTTGCCTGTCGCTGGAATAGGCGCTTTATTATTCTTGATTCTGTTTGATATGGATCTCAATCTCTATTCTTTCATTGGTATTATTATGTTGGTAGGTATCGTTAAGAAGAATGCGATAATGATGATTGACTTTGCAATAACCGCTCAACGAGAAGAAGGTATGAAGGCAATTGATGCTATCTATAATGCCTGCATTGTTCGGTTTAGGCCCATTATGATGACAACCATCGCAGCTATTGCGGGCACCTTGCCTATTGCGTTAGCCATTGGCGCTAGTGCTACCACAAGACGTCCTTTAGGTGTAGCTGTGTTAGGCGGATTATTATTATCTCAGTTTTTAACCTTATACATTACGCCTGTTATTTATCTTTATTTTGATAAACTTACAAGTAAAAATTCATCTAAATAATGCAGCCATGCTAAAGGGGCGAAGATGGCAACACTTACAATTCCTGGCTTCAGAGAAGTTCCTAAAACAGGTGTCATTTATGTGATGCACCGTGCAGCTCAAATGGGATATACAGAGCATGATCCTCTTTGGGTTAATTTAGGTCAAGGCGCCCCTCAAACCAACGAACTCAATGATTCATCAGATAGAATCAGTCAATTAACCCACGATCCGTGCCAGCATGAATACAGCCCTGTTGCCGGGCATATGGAATTGCGTCAGAAA
>JBFXKR010000115.1:0-6001 GCA_050173595.1 Candidatus Berkiella sp. | reverse complement strand
GGCATCTCAGAAATGGACGATGTCTTTACATGACTGGAGAGCTGCCATGAATCGTTTTGCTATTCAATTCGATGGCAGGTTCCCTCAGTAAATATGGTGGCAGTTACACAAAATTATTTACAGGCTCCATAAGATTTGTTCTTGAGACTAGATTGCTTCTCCAAAGCTTCGCTTAGGGTCGCAATGACACATAAAATTATTATAATTATTTCATAATCTGTAAATTTAACTGATATAACAGTTATGGGGATATATCAGTGTCAGGCACCTGGATTGTAACTTGATTTGGTGTCTGATATCTGCTCAGATGTGCATCAAGTGTTTTTTGCCCCTTCTAAGGGAAGTTGCCTTTTAATTTTAATCTGCATTAAACCTTTAGCAATTTTAACTCGCTCTGCCAGTGGTAAAATCATGATTGTTTGAAACAAGGTTTGTTGACTCAACATGATGTTTTTAGTGCGAAGCGCGGTTAGGCGTTCAAATAGAAGAGACAACTGCTTTTCATCAACTTTATCTTTTTGAATTAAATTAGCAATTTCTAACTGTATTAATAAAATTTCTCTTTTATTAAAGAGTACTTCTTGCTGACGTTTTTTGAATTTGTCAATGAACTCTTTACGTGTTTCATCTGGAATTTTACTATAGATGTTGTTATCCAATTCTTCTGGCATTGAAATTTTTTCAATGCTTGTTTTGTCAGAATTTGGCTTATAACCAAAAAGGTAACCGAAGATAACAAGGTTTGTCGCTATAGATAAAAATAATATTACAATGATAGATTTGCTCACTTGCCCGCTCATGAACATTACTTTTCCTTATTACAATCTCACTGAAATTTCACTCAGTTGATGTTAAAGCTTGGTCATAAGAATTAAGTATTGCTTGAGGATTTATATTTCACAACAATTTTGGTGTCAGACACCTGGTTCGATTAGCTGGCTTTGGTGTCAGACACCTGGTTCAATTAGCTGGCTTTGGTGTATGACCTTAGGGTTTTGGCACTTTTGGTTTGTCAAGCAAGTTTCGTCATAGGTCAGTTTGATTTAGTTTTAACTCCTTTCAAATCATTTACATCTCCTTATAAGCGGAGCAAAATAGATAAATATGATCTTCGCAGTTGTTCTTTAATTATGTTTATTCACATTTTGTGCTTACACATAATAAGTTGAGGGGAGCATTCATGAATACGTTAAAATTCCTTAAAATAGTAGGAGTCATTAGTTGCTGTTGGCTCGTGCAAGCACAAGCATCTTCGGTTTGCGATGCCTATTCAAATTCAAACATAAAGTCTATATGCACTAATTATTGTGATAATCTTGATTGCGACAATCCGCAGCATGATTCTTCGCTAAACCTTCAATGTATCGCTAATTTCTTTAAATGGAAGCTGGCAACAAACGGTGCAGCTATTCCTTGTCCCGTCGATGCCATTATGATTTCCAACCAGGCTGATCAATCATCAGCAGCTATTGGTGATCTAGTGAATTATAGTATAACGGTGTTAAATCAAAGCAAACGCTATATTAAAGTAACCTCTGTTGCTGATGAGTTTAATAATGCCTCACCAACGGCACCTATTGGTTGCACCTTTTCACCATCACTACCAGGCTGGTTAGCGCCAGGTGAATCAGCATCATGCTCATTTGCACATCAAATTGGTGATAATGATGGTGCTCAAGCAGGTAGTGTATTATCGAATACTGTGTTGGCAAATGGTCAATTTATACTTGGCCAAAAAGTAAAACCTGCCTCTGCAACCGCTGTGGTGAATGTGAATCAAACAACAATTGTACCTTCAGTAGATGTTGTGAGGGTAACTGGGACATGCCAAACACTTAGTGTTGGATCTACTACCATCTCAGTAGCTATTAATGGTACAAATAATTCAATTCCAGCATTAAATGTAAGTTTAAGCTCTGGAAGCCTTGTGACACAAACTAATAATTGTGATGGATCAGTTAATCCATGCTCGATTACAGTTGCAACAAACGGCAACCCGTTACCTCCATTTCCTGGAAGCCTCATTGATACACTGGTTATCAGTGCACCAAATGGCGCAACGGTGAGTCTTGATGTGATAGGCTCAGATAGAAACGTAGCATTATGTTTACTTCAATAGCAGACAAGGTGGTGGGCTAGTCCTGCCACCTTTTGTCTAGGTTCTGTCAGTTGCTTTTAATGTCATTTGCAGCATGAAATTTGGTGATGATCAGTGCCTAGCTTTTTGTTGTCAACCACCATGATTTGGAGAACTAAGAAAGCGTGGGTTAGTTTTACTTAGCTTTTAATTTTAGTAATAAACTAGGGTAAACTCTCTTATCTATTACTAGCAATACACTGAATTATAAAATGTCACTCAACTATATTGAAGCCTCTGACAAAAGCAAATACAAAAGATGCTTTGCTGCACTTTCAGGTAATTTTATTGAATGGTTTGATTTCGCACTTTACCTTTTTTTAGCCCCCATCATTGCCAATCAATTTTTCCCTGAATCGAGCAACCTTGCATTGCTTGGTACATTCACGGTCCATGCTATTAGTTTTTTCTTTAGACCCTTAGGTGCTGTTATATTTGGTCATATTGGTGATGTTTACGGGCGCGCTATTGCACTTCGTATATCGTTATCGCTGCTTGCCGCTTTAAGTATTGTGATGGCTATATTGCCTAATTATCAAAGCATAGGAAGTGCGGCAACTATTTTGCTTTGCTTATGTCGTATTGGTCAAGGTATTTGTCTGGGAGGAGAGTTTGCCGGCAGTATGATTTATCTTGCCGAAACCATCCAATTTGAAAAGCGCTCATTGTTTACATCTTTAAGCAATAATGCCTCTAATATTGGTATCCTGATGGCTGCCGCTAGTGCAACGTTATTGTCTTATATGATGTCACAAGAAGCCTTTGCACATTATGGTTATCGAATACTCTTTTTGATAGGTGGGATCATTGGCGTAGTAGGTTTTGCCTTTCGCAACGATCTTAAAGAAACACCTTCTTTTATTGAAATGCAAACTCGCGTAAAGCATCCGTTTCTGACAGTCATTAAAGATCAACGACACACATTTTTAAAACTGTTCCTAACAATTAATATCAGTGCCTTAGGCAGCTATGCGTTTATTGGATATATGAGTACCTTTTTAAACCAAAGTATTCGCTTAAGCATGAGTAGTGCATTACGTATTGAAACCCTATTTATTGCCCTTACCTTGGCCTTAGTGCCCATGTTTGCATTGCGTGCAGATAGGATTTCCCCCAAAAGTATGCTAAAGCGAGCTTGTTGTAGCTATATTGTGTTTGCTTTGCCTTGTTATTTTCTTTTTTATACTTACCAACAGCCGTTGTTTTTATTGCCATTAGTTATTGCTTATAGCATGGAGCAGTCTTGTGTGCCGGCACTTATCATGGATTATTTTCCTGCTTCAATACGTTATACCGGCGTTTCAATTACCTATAATACTTGCATGGCTACTATTGGTGGGCTTGCCCCTTTATTAGGGCAACTCTTGATCAATTATTGGGATTTGAAGTTCGGGATTGCTTATCTGTTATTAATTGGCGCAAGTATTAGCTTGTGGGCCGCTAAAAAGTAATATTTTTAAGTGACAATTATAAGCCAAAAAACTAAGTTAAGTTGCGCAAAGATGTGACTATAGGTAAGATGCCTGCCTACTTTAATTTTCTTGAGATACCTATGATATACGCACAATTTAAAGACGCATTGCTTTCCCTGAAAAGTAAACAACACAACGCGAATGAAAGTGAAAAACAAATTTCTAAAATAGTTCGTCTTATTGGTGAAGGTGAAATTAGCCCTGAAAGAGAAGAGTTTGAATTAGCAAAAAGATTGGGCGGGCGCCGCATTTTAGCAAAATTTTGGTCAGTGGATAAAGCACAGGATATCCCATTAGAATTATGGATGAAATTCAAAACGTTAGAAATGGCAGCACAAGATGGTGATTTAGATAAAGTAATTGATTTGCTAGAAGATGATGCGCTTAAAAAAATTGCAGCACGAAATGAAAACCAAGTGCTTCGATATGCAGCAAGGGGTAATCACCAGGAAGTTGTGGATTATTTATTAAACATTCCTACAATTGCATCCTATTTTACGAGCATTGAAAAATATGATGCTCAATGTTCTGATAGGCAAATATTTTTGAGCCACCTTCAATCCGCTCTTAGTGCAAGCAAGATCTGTTCAAGAAATGATTACTTGAAATTAGCATTCGAGAGACTATGGGCTGGCAAGCTATTTAATGTAGATCATAAATTTCTGTTGCTACTGTTAAGTGATAAAAAAAGTGGCATTAAAGATAAATATGTATCAATGGTATCTTATCTATGTGTGATGCCCTCTGTGAGGCAAAAAGCAAAAGAAGATCCCGCATTCGCCAAAACATTTTCTGAGGTCAAAGCTTGGCTTAGAAGTTTAAATTCAGATCAACCTAGATTACCAAGACCTAAAACACAAGCACCTGAACATGTAGGAAATTATGTCGTTAGATTGGGTGTTAGTGCATTTAACTTAAGCGCATATGAACAATTTTTAGCTAAGAAAGCCGATGAAGAATGGCGGAAAAAATATTTTCCTGAGGAATTTGTACCAAAACAGGAAAAGACGTATGGCACGCTTACAATCATAAACGGTAAAATTAGGAAGTAGTGTTAGGCTCTAATCTGATTAACCAAAAAGTATGCATTAATGCATACTTTTTTTTTGCTTGTAATTTATTTCTCTTTTTTGTAACAATAGGCGCTTTTCATCAAGGATGATGTAAAATGTCGCGACCACCTCGAATCGAATTTGATGGGGCGTGGCATCATGTGATGAACCGTGGTGCCGCTCATCAAGCCATTTTCAAATCAAATAAGCAGCGTGAGCTATTTTTAGAGTTAGTCTATGAAGCAAGTAAACGATTTGAAATCGAGCTGCATGGCTTTTGTTTGATGGACAATCATTATCATTTATTAATCCATACACCCCAAAGTCAATTACATAAAGCAATGAAACATATCAATGGGTGCTATACCTTAGCGTTTAATTACTTAGAAAAAAGGGATGGCCCTTTGCTACGAGGTAGATATAAATCACTTTTGATAGACGATGATAGTTATCTGTTGCAGGTAAGCCGTTACATTCATTTAAATCCAGTAGAAGCATTAGTGTGTGAGAAACCAATTGATTACCCTTGGTCTAGCTACAAATATTATGTGGGTAGCGTGCCAAGACCACCTTGGTTACACACATATATGTTGTTGGGAATGTTGGATAAAATTAGTTATGAAGATTTCTGTGGTGCAACTTAAATGGTGTCAGACCCCTGATTTGCTTAACTAAAATAATCTGTAGGATTCGTCCTGTAGATTTTAAGCAGTTTTGATTTGTGCTTTGAGTAAGAAAGATTTCTGTGGTGTCTGACACCACATTATACTCCTGTGGTGTCTGACACCACATTATACTCTATTACTTCTTTTTCCAGATTTAGTATCGGTGAGGGTGCCGTAGACAAAAACAGTTTTGCCTTCTTTGGTTACTTCACTATAAATAGGACGTAAGCGATATTTTTCTTTTTTAATTTTTCCTACTAGAAGTACTTTCCCTTCGGATTCTACCCATTTAAATCCATTTTTGTTTTGAGGGGGGACTCGCTTAGGTTCTTTGCAAATAGTATCTTTGAACCGAAGTATAAGCTCTTTGCTTGGATTCCCTTTACCAATTGCAAACTCATTTTCAAAGCCTACCAAAATTCCTGTGGCATTTTCTAACTTTTTGAAATGAAGATTGTGATAAGCTTCATTGCCTAGTCCAAGTGCTTTACCTGTTTTTTTGCTAGGTTCTGTTTGTTTTTGAACAACAGGCGGTTGTGCCAAAGGTTACGCTTTTCGTTTGGGCTTTGCATTCACAGGTGCTGGCGGCGGGGGAGGTTCGTTCGCTTTAGTTACTTGCTTTGGTGCTTTAGTGCGCTTATCGGTCAATGTTAATTTTTCAAGCTGTTGAGTGGC